>NZ_NFIL01000010.1:0-82852 GCF_002161755.1 Flavonifractor sp. An4
GCCGGTGCAGGGAGAGGTGCTCACCAACTACAGCGTGGAGACCCTGGCCTATGACGTGACCATGGCTGACTGGCGCACCCACGCCGGTGTGGATATTGCCGCCGCCGCCGGCACGGAGGTCCGGGCTCCCGCCTCCGGTGTGGTGGTTGAGGTGACCGAGGATGTGATGCTGGGCACCACTGTGGTCATCGACCACGGCGGCGACCTGACCACAACCTGCGCCAACCTGGCCTCCGTTCCCACAGTGGAAGTGGGGGATGAGGTGACGGTAGGAGATATCATCGGCTCGGTGGGGAACACTGCCATTGCCGAGAGTGCCCTGGCCAGCCATCTGCATTTCAGTGTGGAGCGGGAGGGCCAGAGCGTGGACCCCATGGAACTGCTGAACGGATAACGGAAAAGAGCGCGCTGCGGAGTGCAGCGCGCTCTTTCTATTGTCAGCGATGGAGCTGATCCCCGGAGCCACGGGTGATCTTGACCACCAGGCCGCTGAGGGCCAGCAGACCGATCAGGTTGGGCAGTACCATCAGGCCGTTGAACATATCGGACAGACTCCAGACCAGATCCACTTTCAGGGTGGAACCTACCACGATAAAGACCACCACGATGACGGCGTATCCCTTGGCCGCCGTCTTGCCGAACAGGGCCTTCACGTTGACCTCGCCGAAGAAATACCAGCCGATGATGGTGGAGAAGGCGAAGAACAGCATACAGATGGCCACAAAGGCGTTGCCGAAGGAGCCGAAGGCGGCGTTGAAGGCGGCCTGGGCCAGAGCAGTACCCTGGAGGGGGCCGTTCACAGGCTGAAGCATACCGGAGGAGATGATGACCAGGGCGGTCAGGGTGAGCACCACAAAGGTGTCGATAAATACGCCCATCATGGCAATGATGCCCTGATCCTGGGGTTTTTCCACCTTGGCCATAGCGTGGGCGTGGGGGGTGGAGCCCATACCGGCTTCGTTGGAGAACAGGCCCCGGGCCACGCCGTACCGCATGGCCTCCCGCACACTCAGGCCCAGAGCGCCGCCAAACACCGCCTGGGGATCAAAGGCGCACACAAAGATGGAGCGCAGGGCGGAGAGCAGGGTCTCGTGGTTGATGCACAGGATGATGATGCAGCCTACAATGTAGAAGAAGGCCATAATGGGGACGATCTTCTCGGTGAAGGAGGCGATGCGCCGCACACCGCCCAGGAAGATAAAGGCGGCAATAACGGCAACCACAACGCCTACCACCAGCTTGGGAATACCGAAGGCGGTATGGAAGGCGTCGCCGATGGAATTGGACTGGACCATATTGCCCATAAAGCCAAGGGCCAGGATGATGGCGATGGCAAAGAAGCCGGACAGGAACTTGCCGAACTTGCCCCGGAAGGCCGCCCGGATGTAGTACAGGGGGCCGCCGGTGACATGGCCGTCGGCGTCGGTGGTACGGAACCGCTGGGCCAGCACCGCCTCGGAATAGATGGTGGCCATACCGAAGAAGGCGGACAGCCACATCCAGAAGATGGCGCCGGGGCCGCCGGAATACAGGGCGGTGGCGCAGCCGGTGATGTTGCCGGTGCCCACCTGGGCGGCAATGGCGGTGGTCAGAGCCTGGAAGGAGGACATACCCTCCTTGCCCGCCCGGGCGCCCTTCATGGAGAAGCCGCCGAACAGCCGGCGCATTCCTTCGCCGAATTTTCGCAGCTGGATAAAACCCAGACGTACCGTAAAGAAAATACCGGTGGCTACCAGCAAAAAGAGCAGCGCATAGTCCCACAGCACGGTGTTGACCGCGCCCACCAGTCCTTCGATCCATTCCATTGTACTCTCTCCTCGTCTCTTGGAATTGCGGCAAAGAAAAGGGCCAAACCGCACACACTGCGGTTTGGCCCTGAAATACAAGCAGAAAGACATCCGGTGAACCGGATGCCGCTGTTCTTCACTCTGTCCTTTTGCCTGAGAGATTCGTGCCCCATGGGGGCGCGTTGCACCTTCGGCATCCCCGCTGGGGGGGACTTCTCCAGAGCCACATCCATCCACAGTCCTCATTTCCCGGGGGAAACGCCTGAGAGTTTTGCTCCTTCGGCAAGCCGTCGGCTTTTTCCTGTGGACTTCCTTTGTCGCTATGCGGCGGACGAATGTCCGTCCGATTTGATATGCAGAACTATAGCACGGGATGGGGGACTTGTCAAGCCCTTCCAAACGGTCAAAAGAGGGTGGGAAAAAGAGGAAAATCTGCGACAGAAACCGTGCACCTTCTCCCTGCCATCGGGCATATACTGATATGTACATCACCGGGAAGGAGGGAGCCAAATGAAGCAGTACCCGCATGATGACACCATTCAGTCCACCGGTCCCAGCGGAGACGTAGATGATCTGATCTTCTGTACCGATCCGGCCTGGTCCGCCAGCAGCCGATAAAAACCGCCCGCCTTCGGGCGGTTTTTTGGCGCCCCTCTCTTTACATCGGCCCTGCCGTTGGGTATAATAATATGGCTATTTTACGGAAATGAGAGTGGATCTATGTTACAGTTTGATGAATATAAGGTAAAGCTCAACAACCTGCGGCCCGAGCTGGACGAGCTGGAGCAGGCGTTGGGCCTGGAGGCCGCCCGGCGGGAGGCCGAGATGCTGGAGTCGGAGTCCGCCTCCGACGGCTTCTGGGACAACCTGGAGAAGGCCCAGAAGGTGCAGCAGCGGGTGAAGAACCTGCGGGACAAGATTGAGGGCCAGGAGAAGCGCCAGAGCCAGTGGGAGGACCTGATGACCCTGTGCGAGCTGGGCAATGAGATGGAGGACGAGAGCTTGGTGCCCGAGCTGGAGGAGGGCTTTGCCAAGCTGCAGGCCGACATGGAGGAGGCCAAAATGTCCACCCTCTTCACCGGCGAGTACGACAACTCCAACGCCATCCTCACCTTCCATGCCGGCGCCGGCGGCACCGAGGCCCAGGACTGGGCCCAGATGCTCTTCCGGATGTACACCCGCTGGGCCGAGCGTCACGGCTTCACCTGCAAGACACTGGACTACTTGGACGGCGACGAGGCCGGTCTGAAGAGCGCCACCATCCTCATCGAGGGTGAGAACGCCTACGGCCACCTGCGCAGTGAGCACGGCGTTCACCGTCTGGTGCGGGTATCCCCCTTTGACGCCAATGCCCGGCGGCAGACCTCCTTTGCCGCCATTGAGGTCATGCCAGACCTGCCCGAGGACGCCGACGTGGAGATTCGGCCCGAGGACTACGAGATGCAGGTGTTCCGTTCCTCCGGCGCCGGCGGTCAGCACATCAACAAGACCTCTTCTGCCGTCCGACTGATCCACCATGCCACCGGCATTGTGGTGTCCTGTCAGACCGAGCGCAGCCAGTTCCAGAACAAGGACACCTGTCTGCGGATGCTGCGGGCCAAGCTGGTGGAGCTGAAGATGCAGCAGCACGCCGAGAAGATCTCCGACATCAAGGGCGTCCAGCTCAAGATCGAGTGGGGCAGCCAGATCCGGTCCTATGTGTTCATGCCCTATCAGCTGGTGAAGGATAACCGCACCGGCTATGAGACCAGCAACGTCAACGGCGTCATGGACGGCGATCTGGACGGCTTTATCAACGCCTATCTGAAGGCGGAGGCTACCGGCAACTGGGCGGAGAAATAATCCGCCGAAGGAAAAGGAGAATTTGCCATGCGCAAGGTACTCTATCTGCTCAACTATGCGGGCAAGGCGGGGACGGAGCGGTATGTGGAAACTCTGGTGAAGTACCTCTCCGCCGACGGATTGGTGCAGCCCTTCTTTGCCTATAACGAGGGCGGGCTGCTGGTGGAGCGGCTGGAGGCCATGGGGGTCCCCTGCCGCCAGGTCACCATGCGCCGCCGGTTCGATAAGCAGGCCGCCAGAGCGCTGGCCGACCTGTGCCGGGAGTGGGATATTGATCTCATCCACTGCCACTACCTGCGGGAACACTATACTGCCCTGCTGGCTAAAAAGTACAACAAAAAAATCCGGGTGGTGTACACCAACCACTTTGTGTTGGCCAACGACTTCATCACCCGGCTGTCCAACCGCTGGATGGACAAGCGGCAGGACCAGATGATCGCCGTGTGCAACAAGGGCAAGGAGCAGCTCATTGCCAACGGCTGGAGCGCCGACCGGATCCAGGTCATCTTCAACGCGGTGGATCTGGAAGCCTGGGCGGGGGACCGCTCGGACTCCACCCTTCGCTCCGAACTGGGTCTGCCTGAGGACCGGTTTGTCATGCTGTGCGCCTCCCGCTTTGCCGACGACAAGGGACACAAGTACCTGATTGACTCGGTGAAGCGGCTGACGGAGCTGACGGACAAGCCCTTTACCCTGGTGCTGGCGGGAGACGGCCCTCTGCTGGAACCCTCCAAGGCCCAGGTCAAGGAGCTGGGGCTGGAGGAGCAGGTGAAGTTCATCGGCTTCCGCAAGGATATCAAGAACCTGTACAAGGGCTCCGATCTGTACGTCAATTCCTCTCAGCATGAGGCACTGTCCTTCCTCATCATCGAGGCTATGGCTGCCGGCCTGCCGGTGATTGCTACCGATATGGGCGGCAATTCGGACATTGTAAATGACGAGGCGGGCTGCGGCCTGCTGGTGGCCTATGACGACCCCGACTCCATGGCTGGGGCCATGAAGCGGTTCCTGGAGGACCCGGATTTCAGAGCGGCCTGCCGGGAGAATGCCCTGCGGACCATCGAGGAGAAGTTTGAGATCCACAAGATGGCCAAGGTTACCTACGGTGTGTACGAAAAAGCCCTTCACGACTGATTCCAAGGAGTAAAAACCTGATGTCTATCGCAAAAAACAGCCTGTTTCTTCATTTTTTCCTGGCCTTCTGGCTGGGACTCAGGCAGGCCTGGGCGGGCAGTCTGCCCGGACGGGCCTGCGCGGGCCTGGAGCGGTGGTTCACCCGGCAGCTGCGGGGGAGCGTTCTCTTCCGCTTTGTCTGGCGGGAAGGAGTCATCCCAAAAGCCTGGCCGGACAGCCTGATCTGCAGGCTGCTCACCGCTATCATCAACATTCCCTGTGCCATCTGTAAGTGGCTTTACAAGATCGGCCGCCCAGTGTGGGACGGCAGCCTGTTCTGCCGCTTCCTGGGCGCCGTGGGCGGGGCCGGATTCTTCTTCCTGGGCCTGTTCATGCTGGTGATGCTGGTGGCCCCCCATGAGATGTGGAATAACACTTATGGTCTGCTGGGCGCGGTGGCTGTCACCGGTCTGTTCGTCATCGGCAGCGCTTCCCGGGCCAAGGATCGGCTGGAGCTGGACACCCTGGGGCCCTATATGAGCCTCTATATGGCCTTTATCTGCATTGCCCTGGCCGGGTCCATCTCTACCCGCCTGTCCATGCGCTTCTTTGCCTTCCACATTACCGCCTTCCTGCTGGTGCTGCTGGTGGTAAGCTCCGTGCGGAAATATGAGCAGCTCCAGCTGATGGTGGCCCTGGCGGTGCTGGGTATCTCCATCGCCTCCATTTACGGCTGCTACCAGGGATATATCGGCGTGGAGGTGGTGGCCTCCCAGCAGGATATGACCGTCAACGCCGGTATGCCCGGCCGGGTCTATTCTGTCTTTGACAACCCCAACAACTTTGCCGAACAGCTGGTCATGCTGCTGCCTCTGGAGCTGGCCCTCTTCCTCAACTCCCACTGGCGGGGCAAGATCCTCTCCCTGCTTTCCCTGTGTGTAGGCGTGGCCGCTATCGGTCTCACCTATGGCCGCTCCTGCTGGATCGGGCTGGCCCTGGCGGTGGTGGTGTTCCTGGCCCTCATCGACTGGCGGTGGGTGCCCCTGTTCATTGTGGCCGGACTGGTGGCCATCCCCTTCCTGCCGGAGACCATCTACAACCGGATCCTCACCATCACCAACACCGAGGACAGCTCCACCCAGTACCGCTTTGAGATCTACTCTACTACCAGCAACCTGATGCGGGACCACTGGGTCAAGGGCATCGGCCTGGGCACCGATGTGATGAAAGAGGTATTCCAGACCTATCCCACCAACTTTGACGGCACTTATCCCATCCACACCCACAACAACTATTTGCAGATGTGGGCGGAGACCGGTATCTGGGGCGTGATTTCCTTCCTGGCCCTGCTGCTCTACCAGCTTAAGAGCGGCGTGAAGGCCTTCCGGGCTGCTCTGGATAAGCGCACCAAGCGGATGCTGGCGGCAGCCCTGGGCGCCTTCTGCGGCATCCTGGTGGTGAGTGTGGCGGAGTATACCTGGTTCTACCCCCGCAATATGTTCACCTACTGGTTCCTCTTCGGCGTCATCGCTGCCTGCGTCAAGTTGGTCAGACAGCAACAGAAAAAGGCATAACGAATAGAAGCACAAAAAAGCGTCTGCCTCGGCAGACGCTTTTTTTATACTTTCTTGTTAGCAGGGTTCCCGAGTCATCATTTCCAGAATCACATGGTCGGTCTCCCGCATCCCCTGGCGGCCCAGTTCGCCCACGTTCTGAATGGTGTGCTCCACGCCGTCGCTGATGATGCCGTCGCCGGTGCGGAACTCCTGGCCGTTCTGGTACATCTGATAGCCAAAGATACCGGCCTCCACCGCCATACTGATCTTGGCGGCGCAGCTGGATTTGGCGCCGTCACATACCACGCCGGAGTGGAAGGCCAGGGCATTGACGATGGTGTGCTTCACTTGATCGTAACCGCCGCCCAGCAGGTAGCAGATACCGGCCCCAGCGCCTGCGCCGGCGCTCACCGCGCCGCAGAAGGCGGACAGACGGCCAATATAAGTCTTTTGGTGGATGGTGCACAGGTCGGACACTGCCAGCGCCCGGTACATCCGCTCTTCCGGAATGCCCAGGGAGCGGGCGTACTCAATGACGGGCACCGAGGCGGTGATGCCCTGGTTGCCGCTGCCGGAAACAATGACCACCGGCATCTCACAGCCGTTCATCCGGGCGTCGGAGCCGGCGGCGGCCTTGGCCCGGGCCCGCCGCTCCAGAGAGGCCTCGGTGCTCATGAGTACCTTGCCCACGTTGGCCCCGTAGGCGTGGAGCAGCCCCTCCTCCGCGATGGCCATATTGCACTGGATCTGGGGGTCCAGCAGGGGACGCAGGTCGTCCACATCCACGCTGTCGGCAAAGTCTACGATTTCCTGGATGGAGAGGATGGAGCGGTCGGTGAGGGCTGTCTCCTGCTCGCCCTCCACCGGAATGTCGATCTCCTTCATGCCGTCCTTTTCCAGCAGGACAATGTTGGTGTGGTAGTTGGCGATCCGCAGGGTGACGGTATGGCCGCCGCCGGTAAGGGTGACGGTATAGTCGAAGGTCAGGGGAGTGTCGGCCAGATGGACCCCGATGGGGTGGGAGCGGAGGAAGTCAGTCATTTCTGCCTTCTGTTCCTCTGTCACCACGGAAATAACCTCCAGCACTTTGTCCGGGTTGCCAGCCACCAGCCCGGCGGTGACAGCGGCAGGGATGCCCTTTAATCCGCCGGTGTTGGGGACAATGACGCTCTTCACATTTTTGATCAGATTGCCGCTGACCTGGACAGAGACGGTTTCGGGCAGGCAGCCCAGGGCCCGACGAGCCACCGCCGCGCCGTAGGCCAGCGCGATGGGCTCTGTGCAGCCCATGGCGGGGACCAACTCTTCCCGCAAAATTTGCAGATAAGCTTGATAATGGGGATCGGTTTTCTTCATGAACGGTTCTTCCTTCCTGCAGGCTCCCCAGGGAGCGCGCTTTCTCCTGTTATCTACATGATATCCGACCTTCTCTCAGTTGTAAAGAGGTCCTTTCCATCTCAGGAAAGGACCTCTTTATTTTGTCGGAAGTTTGAAATTCAAAAAATCTTTTTCTTCGGTGTACGCAACCGTCCAACTTTTGGGGGTGGAACCGCTAAAAGTGAAGAGACCATGGAGTCTCTTCCAACAGCGAGCGGGGCGGATACAGGGCTGGGGCGGCCGCTCCGGGAAAGAGGAGGTGAACAGGATGGCCAGATTGCAGGAATTATCCGGGCAGTATCGGGAGGCGGCCGCCCGGCTGAGGTTGGGCCTGGAGGCAGCCAAGCAGCGTCTGGAAAGCCAGGAGGGAACAGAACGACAGGTGACCAATCGGGAGATCCTGATGCTGCGGCAGATGCTGCGGGAGATGCGGGAACTGCGGCAGCTGGCGGAGGAATACTACACCCGGCCCAGAAACGGAAAATATACCACCGCCGACCTGACCGCGCCCCGAATCAATGAGGAAAAGCGATGAGCAGAGCCAGAGAGATCAGAGAACGAATCAAGGTACTGCGGGAGCAGAAGGTAGCCCTTCAAACTGAGCTGGATGGGGCGCAGGGGAGAGAGAAGAAAGCCCTCCGGCTGGAACTGGCCCGGGCCGAGGAGGATCTGACGAATTGCGCCCGGCAGCTGCGGGAGCTGATGCCCCGGCACAAGATCAGTCGAGGTACCACCTGGGCCGGGGTGGACGGCTGGCGGTGGGACAGGATGCAGTATAAGACCTGGGCGGAGATGGAAGGCGCGAAGGCACCGGAGGGCCCCACGGAACAGGACAAGATGCGCCTGGCGGTACGGACGGCCCGGACGGGGATCACGCCTGTCCAGAAAGCTTATCTGGCAGGTATCGACGGTGGCAATCCTCAGGCCCAGGTGGCCCGGGAGGCGGGGCGGAACCGCTCCACTGTATGCCGCACGCTGCAACGGGGGCAAAAACGGATTGCGGAGGACGCTAAGTTCCTCTATCGACTAATGGACTGCCAGGAGGGAGGCCCTCTGGTGGTGGACCTGGGGGAGCCGGAAGTACTGAAAGCGGTGTTGGATCGGCTCACCCTCCGGCAGCAGACCTATTTGTATCTCTATTATGGCGAGTGGCTCTCCCTGCGGGAGATCGGAACTTTGCTGGGGGTGGACCATGCGTCGGTACTGCGGTCCATCCGGTGCGGACTAAAGAGGCTGGAAAGTCTGGCTCTGGGAGAACAGGTGGAGGTGCGGGGACTGGAGAGACTGGAGGAGCGGCTGATGGCCCACTTCAATGACCTGCCTCCGGAGGAGACCCGGGAGAAGCGTACTTATCAAAAGCGAGGTGTTCCGTCTGCCGATCACAAGCCGATATCGCTGGCACAGCGGCTGCTTCGTCTGGTGCGGGGCGGACAGATACGGATTGTAGAGGCGGGTGCGCATGATCTGTCCCTCGGGACGGATGGATGGAGTAGCGGCAGGCTGCTGGCCTGGCTGAGGGAGCAGGGGGAGGGGCGGAAGGAAAAACGGGCTTGGCTGCGCAAGCTGTTGTATCACTTACTAACATGGATGAGGAGGGATCTGGATGTTGACTATCATTGAGATCGAGGCCAGAGCGGACGGCGGTCACGGCTTACAGAGCCAGAGCCACCGAACGGAGTGCTGGCTGGAGGGGTGGGTTGCAGTGCCGCCCCAGCTGGAACAGGCGGCGTGGGACTGCTGCGGCTACTGCGAACTGGACATTCAGGACGGCATTCTGGTGGGGCTGACCCCCGGCCAGGCGCCGGAACCGGAACCCACACCGGAGCCTGAACCTACGGAATTGGAGCAGCTGCGGGCGGATGTGGACTTTCTGGCCATTATGACGGGGGTGGAACTGTGAACGTGTACGAGCTGGCTAAGAAATATTATCCCAGACTGTGGGATGAGCAGCGTATACAGGCCCTGGCAGAGGCAGGCAAGCTGACAGAGGAAGAAGCTGCGGCAATTCTCAGCCAGACGGAAAAAGCATAGCGCATGATCGCGTAAACAGCCGCCCCGTGAACCGCTTCTGTGGAAGCAGGCTCACGGGGCGGCTGTTTTGTTTTTTACGGGGACAACAGGACGGAGGGACGGTCCTCTCCAGGCGGGGTACAGAAGCGGACAAACTCCTCCATCTCCCGGGTGGCCCATTTTTCCCGGTGATAGAAGATCTGGCCGTACATCACCGCCTTGAGGTCGCTGACATCCACAATGGCCAACTTTCCTTGGCGCACCGGTTCTTCCACCAGAAAACGGGGCAGGAAGGACAGCCCTTCCGTCTCCTCCAGAACTCGCAGCAGGAAGGAGGCGTAGCTGCTCTCCAATGCAGGAGTAATGGCCTGGCCAAAGGCGGCCAGTCGCTGGTCCAGCAGCCGACGGTAGTTGGCGTCCCGCTCCGTCAGGTAAAAGGGCTTGTCCAGCAGGTCCACCAGCTTGTGGGAGCGGCCGCTTAGTGCCGCCCCCAGCGAAGCGGAGGCGACCACCACTACCTCCTCCTGTAGCTCCAGCATTTTGCACCAGCTGTTGTTGTAGAGCGGTTCATCCAGAATGTAGATGATATCCAACTCACCCCGCTCCATTTTGGTGATGATCTCCTCCGGCGTACCCGTGGTGATCTGGATGCTCACCTGGGGATGCCGTATCCGGAAATTCCGGATGATACCGGGCAGTCGGGCATAGCAGAGGGATTCCAGTGTCCCGATATGGAGCTGGCCCCGCAGGGTTTCATCCTCACCGGCCAGAGCCAGCTTGGCTTTGGATACATCCTGAATGATGCTGATGGCGCTGTCCAGAAAGACCTTCCCCTGTCCGGTGAGACACACCCGCTTTCCCATACGGTCAAAGAGCCGGACCCGCAGTTCCTCCTCCAGAAGGCGGATTTGTACCGTGACGGCGGACTGGGAATATCCCAAACTGGCCGCCGCTTTGGAGAAACTTTGAAATTGGGCCACCCGGATGAATGTGGTCAGCTGACGCAGCTCCATAATGCAAGCCTCCTGCCATACCGGTGAGTTTGATATTAAGAAAATTCAATTATATGATAAATTAGATTTATTTGATTTAATTATTGTGCAATGTTATACTAAGGCCCTCCAAAAGTCAATAGGGAAATGGACAAAATAGAGAAAGTTAAGGGAGGAACTTATATGGCAAAGAAAAAGATTAAAATCGGCCTGATCCCGAAGCTCATCATTGCAATTATCCTTGGTATCTTGTTTGGCTCCTATATGCCGGAGTGGTTCAACCGTGTGATTGTGACCTGCTCCTCGATTTTCAGCACATTCCTGTCCTTCATCATCCCGCTGATGATTGTGGCCTATGTGACCATGGGCATTGCCAACCTGCGCAGCGGCGCCGGTAAGCTTCTGCTCATTACAGTGGCCCTGTCCTATGTGTCTACGCTGGTGGCGGGTTCCGCCTCCTATCTGGTTTCCTCCAACCTTTTCCCCTCCTTCATGAGTGAGGGCGCCCTGGACCAGATTGCCCAGACGGCGGATGTTTCTCTGGAAAGCTATTTTTCTCTGTCCATTCCTCCACTGCTGGATACCCTGTCCGCTGTTACCCTGGCCTTTGTGCTGGGGCTGTGTCTGTCCAATATGCGGGGCAAGGAGATTGGTGACAGCCTTTACCACGGTATGGAGGATTTCTCCGCCATTATTGATAAGGTGCTCCATGTGGTCATCATCCCCCTGCTGCCCCTCTACATCTGCGGCACCTTTACCAACATGACTGCCTCCGGAAAGACGTTCGCCATTCTGGGCATCCTGTGGAAGGTGTTCCTGGTGGTCATCGCCATGCACCTGATCTATATCTGCATCCAGTTTATTGTGGCAGGTGCAGTATCCAAGAAGAATCCCTTCGCTCTGATTCGCAACCAGATCCCCGGCTACGCCACCGCCATCGGCACTCAGTCCTCCGCTGCCACCATCCCCGTCAACCTGGAGTGCGCCAAGAAGGACGGCATTCTGGAGGAGATCCGCAATTTTGTGGTGCCGCTGTGCGCCAACATCCATATGGCCGGTTCCATGATCACCATCACCGCCTGTGCCACCGCCGTGTGCCTGATGTACCAGCTGCCCATCAGCCTGGACACTGTGGTGCCCTTCATCATGACTCTGGGCATTGCCATGGTGGCCTCCCCCGGCGCCCCCGGCGGCTCCATCATGACCGCGCTGCCCTTCCTGTACATGGTGTTCGGTACCGAGGCCGGCGATGTGAACGGCCCCATCTGTGCCATCATGGTGGCCCTCTATATTACCCAGGATTCCTTTGGCACCGCCTGTAACGTATCCGGTGACAACGCCATCGGTACCATTGTCAATGCCATCTACCAGAAATTCATTCTGAAGGCGCCTGCCGCCTCGGAGGAGTGATTCTATGTCGTTCATCAGCGTATTCGACGTATTGGGACCCAATATGATTGGTCCGTCCAGCTCCCACACTGCCGGTGCGGTGCTTATTGCCAACGTGGCTCACAAGCTGCTGGCGCCGCCTCTGAAGAAGGTGGACTTTACCCTCTACGGCTCCTTTGCCAAGACCTACCACGGCCACGGCACGGACCGGGCCCTGCTGGGCGGTATCATGGGTTTCTCCACCGATGATCTGTGCATTCGGGACTCCTTCCGCATTGCCAACGAGCGGGGCCTTGCCTTCTCTTTTACTCCCAATGAGGTGGAGACCGACATCCACCCCAACACCGTGGACATCCGCATGGAGAACGCTGCCGGACAGGTCATGACCGTCCGGGGCGAGTCCCTGGGAGGCGGCAAGATGCACATCGTGCGCATCAACGGCGTCCGTGTGGACTTCAGCGGCGAGTACGCCTCGGTGGTGGTGATCCAGCAGGACAAGCCCGGCGTGGTGGCCCACCTGACCAAGGTGCTCAGTGACCGCAACGTGAACATCGCCTTTATGCGTCTGTTCCGGGAGGGCAAGGGAGATACCGCTTACAGCATCATCGAGTCGGACGGTACTCTGCCCGAAGGCATCGATGAGGAGCTGCGGGCCAATCCCTATATCCAGGACGTTATGATCGTCCAGTCGTAAGGAGGTAGGAACATGGACTTTAAAAATGCCAATGAGCTGCTGGCGCTGTGCCGGCAGGAGGGGTGTTCCATCTCTGAGATCATGCGTCGCCGGGAGTGTATCCTGGGGGAGACCACGGTGGATACGGTGACCCGGCGCATGAAACGGGCATTGGAGATCATGCGGGAGTCAGCCACTATTCCGCTGACCAGCCCTGTCCGCTCCATGGGCGGACTCATCGGCGGCGAGGCCAGGCATCTGGCCGCCCACGCCGCCAAGAAGAAGGATATCTGCGGACCTGTACTTCAGAAGGCCATTACCTACGCCATGGCGGTGCTGGAGGTCAACGCCTCCATGGGCCTGATCGTGGCCGCCCCTACCGCTGGTTCCTCCGGCGTGGTGCCCGGCCTGCTGCTGGCCCTTCAGGATACCTATCACATCTCGGACGCCCGGATCATAGACGGACTGTTCAACGCCGGCGCCATCGGATACCTGGCCATGCGGAATGCTACCGTGGCCGGTGCGGTGGGCGGCTGCCAGGCGGAGGTGGGCATTGCCGCTGCTATGGCTGCCTCTGCTGCCGTGGAGCTGATGGGCGGCGAGCCGGAGCAGTGCATCAGCGCGGCCTCCACCGTGCTGATGAATATGCTGGGCCTGGTGTGCGACCCGGTGGGCGGTCTGGTGGAGTACCCCTGTCAGAACCGCAACGCCGCCGGGGTAGCAAACGCGCTGGTGGCCGCCGAGATCGCCTTGAGCGGGATTCAGCAGCTGATCCCCTTTGACGAGATGCTGGCCGCCATGTACCGGGTGGGCCGCTACCTGCCCGCCGAGCTGCGGGAGACCGCACAGGGCGGCTGTGCCACCACCCCTTCCGCCTGCGAGCGGTGCGGGTGCTGCGGCTGACAACTTAATACAAAATAAACATGGCCGCCCGTCAGGGCGGCCATGTTTTGCATCTTGAAAGGGAAATAGGGGCTTACTCCAGCACCGCGCCCCGGGAGGCGGAGGTGACCAGCTTGGCGTACCGGGCGAGATACCCCGTTTTGACTTTGGGCTCGGGGCATACCCACTTGGCCTTGCGCTGGGCCAGGGTGGCCTCGTCCACCTGAACCTCGATCTTGCAGGAGGGGATGTCGATGGAGATGATGTCGCCCTCCTCTACCAGGGCGATGGGGCCGCCCTGAGCAGCCTCGGGGCAGACGTGGCCGATAGCGGCGCCTCGGGTGGCTCCGGAGAACCGGCCATCGGTGATGAGAGCCACGCTTTCGCCCAGACCCATACCCACGATAGCGGAGGTGGGGTTGAGCATCTCGCGCATACCGGGACCGCCCTTGGGGCCCTCGTAGCGGATGACTACCACGTCGCCGGGGACAATCTTGCCGGCGTAGATGGCGGAAATAGCCTCCTCCTCGCTGTCAAAGACACGGGCGGGGCCGGTGTGGGCCATCATCTCAGGAGCCACGGCGGAGCGCTTCACCACGCAGCCCTCAGGGGCCAGATTGCCCTTGAGCACGGCAATGCCGCCGTCGGGGGAGTAGGGGTTCTCGATGGGGCGGATGAGCTCCGGATTGCGGTTGGTGACGCCCTCCAGATTCTCCTCCAGAGTCTTGCCGGTGCAGGTCATGACGCTGGTGTCCAGCAGGCCTTTCTTGGTCAGCTCCTTCATCACGGCGTACACGCCGCCGGCACCCTCCAGATCCTCCATGTAGGTGTCGCCGGCGGGAGCCAGATGGCACAGGTTGGGAGTCTTGGAGGAGATCTCGTTGCTCATGTCCAGATCCAGCTCGATGCCGCACTCGTGGGCGATGGCGGGCAGGTGGAGCATGGTGTTGGTGGAGCAGCCCAGGGCCATATCCACCGCTTCGGCGTTGTGGAAGGCGGCAGGGGTCATGATGTCCCGGGGACGGATGTCCTTCTTTACCAGCTCCATGATCTGCATACCGGCGTGCTTGGCCAGCCGCAGCCGGGCGGACCACACGGCGGGAATGGTACCGTTGCCACGCAGGCCCATGCCGATGGCCTCGGTGAGGCAGTTCATGGAGTTGGCGGTGTACATACCGGAGCAGGAGCCGCAGGTGGGGCAGGCGTTGTTCTCGTAGTCCTCCACGCCGCACTCGTCCAGCTTGCCGGCCTTGTAGGCGCCCACCGCCTCAAACATATGGCTCAGGCAGGAGCGGCGGCCGTCGTTGAGCCGACCGGCCAGCATGGGACCGCCGGAGCAGAAGATGGTGGGAATGTTCACCCGGGCGGCGGCCATCAGCAGGCCGGGCACGTTCTTGTCGCAGTTGGGGATCATGACCAGACCGTCGAACTGATGGGCAATGGCCATGGCCTCGGTGGAGTCGGCGATCAGATCACGGGTGACCAGGGAATACTTCATGCCAATGTGGCCCATGGCGATGCCGTCGCATACGGCGATGGCGGGGAACTCCACCGGGGTGCCGCCGGCGGCCCGGACGCCGGCCTTGACGGCCTCGGCGATCTTGTCCAGATTCATGTGGCCGGGGACGATCTCATTGTAGGAGCACACCACGCCGATGAGGGGACGCTCCAGCTCCTCCTTGGTGTAGCCCAGAGCATAAAAGAGGGAGCGGTTGGGGGCGCGTTCCACGCCCTTGGTCACGTTATCGCTGCGCATAGGGGATGACCTCCATTTCACATATCACATACGTTGTATGATGATGCTTGCATTGTCTGACTATATACTATATGATAGAAGGAGAACTGTCAAGAACTGACCGGAAGGGAAGTAGGGTATGGAGAAAAAAAGTTTGGCCCAGCAGACGGCAGAGGGGCTATACAGTCGTATCGTGGTGGAGAAGGGACTTAAGCCGGGGGAGAAGCTGCCCAACGAGGTGGAGCTGGCCGGGGAGCTGGGGGTGAGCCGGGCCACCCTGCGGGAGGCCATCCGCACCCTGACTGCCCAGGGGGTGCTGGAGGTGCGCCGGGGCAAGGGCACCTTTGTGTCGGCGGCGGTGGAGGAGATGGACGACTTCGGCTTCTCCAGCCTGGAGCGGGTACGGGGGCAGCTGCGGGACCTGTTTGAGCTGCGCTCCATTTTTGAGCCCAGGGCTGCCGCCCTGGCCTGTCAGCGGGCTACAGAGGAGGAACTGGCAAATATCCTGGCCCGGGGAGAGGAAGTAGAGCGGTGCATCCGGGCGGGGGAGGACCGAACCCAGGCCGACCGGGCCTTTCACGCCGCCATTGTCCGGGGTGCCCACAATGAGTTTCTGGTGCGGTTGCTTCCTCTCATCGATCAGGCGGTGTCCGCCGCTCTGACGGCGGGGGAGCACCAGGAGCAGCTGGCTGAAGACACGTGCCGGGACCATGCTCTGCTGATGGAGTTTTTCCGCAAGCGGGACGGGGAGGGCGCGGGCTATGCCATGGCCATCCATATGCGCCACTCCATGGATGTGATGGGGCTATAAAAAGCGGCCCCCAGACGGGGGCCGCGCAAGGCGTTGGGTCACAGACTCCGAAGGTCCGTGTCCATCAGGAAGGGCATGGAAGTTTGGATCAGATCAATGCGCTGGTCAAAGGCCTCCGCATCGAAATTGTCGCCGGAATCAGACATGGCCTGGGCAAATTCCTGGTCGGAGGCATCCAGCAGAGCGCATACCGGAGTAAGGAATTCCTCCCACTGTGCAGCGACTTCCATCAGGGCGTCATAGCCCTCCTGATAGTAGGGAGGGGGCGTCAGCTGGGACAGAGCATCCTTCACCTGATCGTAGGAAGCCTGGGCGGCGCGATAGGCCTCCCGATAGGGCTCCGTATCAAAACTGATGGTGAAGTTGATGGTCTGGAAGAACTCGTGGATACCGCTGGTGAACGCACCTACCGCCTCCAGGGCTTCCTGCTGGAATATCACAGCGTTCTGGACTTCAGCGGTCTGATAGGCGGTTCCGGCCAGAGTAGTGGTCAGTACCAGCTCTTCCGGATGCTCGGAGGCCTCCGGCGGGATCTCAACAATGCAGTACAGGGTGAAATCCCGCAGCGGCGGCAGGGGGGTATGGCCGGCATAGGCGTTGCCGTTGCCCGCGATATCCTGATCAAATTCCGTATATTCATATTTCCCCTGGTAAAATACCTTATTGGAGAGTACGGTTTCCGGGATAAGATCGTCCTCCGTGGCGCCGGTATTTTTGATGTTGTAGATAGCGCACAGGTAATCGCTGTCATCCTTGGCATCCAGACTGATATTTTCATCCACCACTGCGTCCAGAATGACCACCCCTTTCAGGGTGAGCTCAGCGGTTTCTGATGTGATGGTCTGGCCAGCGGTCAGTTCTTCCAGCGTCTGGGCCGGTGCGGCGGAAGGACTGTCAGGCGCTCCGCCGCAGGCGCACAGAGAGACAGAGAGTGCCAGAGCCAGGGCGCCAGGCAGCAGCCGGTGACATTTCATTGCATTTTCCTCCTCATCAGATTATATACACCTGTACTATAGCATGAGGGGAGGGAGTCTACAATGTGCTGGGAGCATAGTGGTGTTTGGGGGGATTGACGGAAGAGAAGGAGCCACCTATAATGAAACCACGATAAAAGGGGGTGGACAGGTGATCGACGAAAACGGCAGGGAAGTTGGCGGCTATGGGCTGCTGAGCCGCTACCGGGGAGAGCTGATGGGGATTGCCATGCTGTATGTCATGCTCTTCCACGCCTATGAGCTGAACGTGGCCTTCCTGCCTTTCAAATTGTTTCGGTCCATGGGGTTTGCAGGGGTGGACATCTTTCTGGTGCTCTCCGGCATGGGAATCTGCTGCTCCCTGGCCCGGCGGGAACAGGAGTCCTACGGGCGCTATCTAGGCCGACGGCTGCGGCGGCTGCTGCCCGCCTTCTGGCTGGTGGTGGGGATCTACAGTGTGGCTCTGGCCGCGGCCGGGCGGATCACTCCTGATGTGATCTTCTGGAATCTGTCCACCTTATCCTACTGGCTGAATGTGCCGGAGGGGTTCAACTGGTATATCTCCGCCATCCTGGCGTTCTATCTGGCGGCACCGTTCTATTTCAAGCTGTTCCGCCGCTGCGCCCATAAAGAGTGGCTGACCCTGTTCATCTATCTGATCAGCTACCTGCTCTATCGGGTAACCTGGGGGGCCGGGCTGCTGTATCTGCCGGATTTTCTGCTGCGTATTCCCGATTTTGCCATGGGCTTTCTGGTGGGCTCCTATGTGATGGAGGGCAAAAAACTCAATGCTCGGCACCTGGCGGTGTGGGTGACTTCAGCTGTTCTGGCACTGGCAGTTGTGGCCGGCTGGCTGGTCCAGCCGGTGATCTTCCCCCTGATTCTGGCGGTTGTGGTGGGTGTGATGCCTGTCTGCCTACTTCTGGGTAGAGTGCTGCACTGGTACCCCGGACGGTGGGTCCCTGCCTTCCTGCGTCTGGTGGGGGGGAGCAGCCTGGAGATCTACCTGCTCAACGTGGTGATCACCCGGGAGTTTGACCTACTGGCGCCCTGGCTGGACTATGATCCCAAACACATCGGCTTCTACCTCATTGCCTATACCTTTAATATCGCTTTGGGTGTGCTGCTCCACCGGGTACTGGAGCGGCTCATGAGGCGGTTTGCATCCTGAGTATAAAAAAGGTGGCCCTCCAGCCGGAGGGCCACCTTTTTTATATTGCAATTAGTTGGAAGCGGTGTCCAGGTCGGTGTCGCCGCCCCAGATCATGTTCTTGCGCAGCTCCTCGCCCACGATCTCCATCTGGTGCTTCTTGAGGGCGGCACGCTTGGAGTTGAAGAAGGTACGGCCGTTCTTATTCTCGGCGATCCACTTGCCGGCGAAGGTGCCGTCCTGGATGTCGGCCAGCACGGCCTTCATGTTCTTCTTGGTCTCCTCGTAGGGCAGCACCCGGGGACCGGACACATATTCGCCGTACTCGGCGGTGTCGGAGATGGAGTAGTTCATGGCAGCCACGCCGCCCTTGTTGATCAGGTCGATGATGAGCTTCATCTCGTGGATGCACTCGAAGTAGGCGTTCTCGGGCTCGTAACCGGCCTCCACCAGGGTCTCGAAGCCGCACTTCATCAGATCCACTACGCCGCCGCACAGCACAGCCTGCTCACCGAACAGGTCGGTCTCGGTCTCGTCGTGGAAGGTAGTCTCCATCACACCGGCGCGGGCGCCGCCGATACCGGCGATGTAGGCCAGGGCGATCTTATAGGCGTTGCCGGTGGCGTTCTGCTCCACGGCCACCAGGCAGGGCACGCCCTTGCCGTTGACGTAGGTGGAGCGGACGGTGTGGCCGGGGCCCTTGGGGGCAGCCATGAACACATCCACGCCGGCGGGAGGCACGATCTGCTGATAGCGGATGTTGAAGCCGTGGGCGAAAGCCAGGGCCTTGCCCTCGGTCATGTAGGGGGCGATATCCTTCTTGTAAACCTCAGCCTGAACCTCGTCGTTGATGAGGATCATCACAATGTCGCCCCACTGAGCGGCCTCAGCAACGGTTTTGACCTGGAGCCCGGCCTGCTCGGCCTTGGCCCAGCTCTTGGAACCCTCACGCAGGCCAACGCACACATCGCAGCCGGAATCCTTCAGGTTCATGGCGTGGGCGTGGCCCTGAGAGCCGTAGCCGATGATGGCGATCTTCTTGCCGTTCAGGTAGGACAGATCACAGTCCTTCTCGTAATACATCTTAGCCATAGTCTTTGCACTCCTTTGTCAAATGAAGGTTTTTTTCTTGTCCACGATGATAACACAGCGGGGCAGAAAAGAATGATAAGTGTGATACAATCTCAGAACGTTTTTTGGAGTGGACCAAAAGATCACAGGAAATTTTTGCCCAGATTAAACTCAGTCTGTTCCTTGGTCTCATCCTCAATGGTGTAGGCGCCTCTCTCGAGCGCGACCATGCCGGTGCGGACCAGCTCCAGGATGCCGAAGGCCTCCAGCAGCTTCTGCATGGCCTCCGCCTTGGTCTCGTCGCCGATGAGGGCCAGGGTCAGGGATTTCAGAGATACGTCGATGATGGAGGCCCGGAAAATGTTGGCGATCTGGATGACCTCGTTGCGGATGTCGTGGGTCTCCGCCTTCACCTTGAACATCACCAGCTCACGGCGGATGGAACGCTCCGGCTTCAGCTCCTGCACGGAGTAGACGGGATACTGCTTACGCAGCTGGTTCATGATCTGCTCGATCATGGGGGCGTCGGCCCACACCTCGATGGTGATACGGGACACCGTGGGATCGTCGGTGGTGCCCACGGCCAGAGACTCGATGTTATAGCCCTTTCGGGAGAACAGCCGGGAGACCTGGGACAGGACGCCGGCGGCGTTTTCTACCAGCACCGAAAGGGTGCGGCGGGTGGCATTCATTTCATTCATATTCCACACCCTCCTTAGTCCAGAATGAAGTCAGTGACCGGCGTACCGGCGGAGATCATGGGATGGACCATGGCGTCCTTGTCGATGGCGCACTCGATCACATAGGGACGGCCGGAGGCCACGGCACGGCGGAAAGCGGCCTCAAATTCCGGCTGGGTGGCTGCACGCTCACCCTGGATGCCGTAGGCCTCCGCCAGCTTCACAAAGTCGGGGCCCCGGTCCAGATCGGTCTGGGAGAAACGTTTGTGGTAGATCAGGTTCTGCCACTGGCGTACCATACCCAGGGTCCGGTTGTTGAAGATCACGGTGATCACCGGGATGTTATAGTGCTCGGCGGTACACAGCTCATGGCAGTTCATGCGGAAGCAGCCGTCGCCGGTACACTGGACCACCACCTTGCCCGGGTTGCCCACGGCGGCGCCCATGGCGGCACCCAGGCCGAAGCCCATGGTGCCGAAGCCGCCGGAGGTGATCAGCTGGCCGGGGCGGGAGAAGTGGTAGTACTGGGCGCACCACATCTGGTGCTGGCCCACGTCGGTGGTGATGATGGCGTCCCCGTCGGTGACCGCCTGAATGGTCTCCAGAATCTCATGGGGGTGGAGAATGTCGTCCTTCTTCAGGGGGATCTCCTTGTGGGAGAACACCCACTCCTTCCACTCGGGATAGTCGTGGGCGGGCAGCTTGGTGTTGAGCAGTTCCAGCACCCGACGGGCGTCGCCGATGATGTGGTGGTCGGTGACCACGTTCTTATCGATCTCGGCGCGGTCAATATCGATGTGGACGATTTTGGCGTTGGGGGCGAAGGTGGCGGGGTCGGTGGCCACCCGGTCGGAGAAGCGGCAGCCAATGGCGATGAGCAGGTCGCACTGATCGCTGGCGTGGTTGGAGGCGTGGGAGCCGTGCATTCCGATCATGCCGGTGAACAGCGGGTGGTCACCGGGGCAGGCACCGCCGCCCATAATGGTGGAGGCCACCGGGGCATTGAGGGTCTCAATGAATTTCCGGAACTGAGGCACAGCGCCCTTGGAGCGGATCACGCCGCCACCCACCAGCACCAGGGGACGGCGGGCCTCCTCGATCATGTCCAGCAGGGTCTGGATGTCGCCGGCGTCGGGCTCGGGAGCCTTCAGCTCGTGGCTGGCCCGGCGGAGCATGGCGGCCAGACGGCCGTGGTTGGGGTGCTCAGACAGGGGCAGGGGCTCATACTCCGCCTCAGCGGCGGTGACGTTCTTGGCGATGTCCACCAGAACCGGACCGGGGCGGCCGGTGCGGGCAATGGCAAAGGCCTCACGGATCACGTCGGCCAGCTGGTTGGGGTCCTTCACCAGGTAGTTGCACTTGGTGATGGGCATGGAGATACCGGTGATATCCACCTCCTGGAAGGAGTCCTTGCCGATCAGGTTCTCGCTGACATTACAGGTAATGAACACCACGGGGGAGGAGTCGTAGTAGGCGGTGGCAATGCCGGTGGTCAGGTTGGTGGCGCCGGGGCCGGAGGTGGCGAAACACACACCCACCTTGCCGGTAGCCCGGGCATAGCCGTCAGCGGCGTGGGAGGCGCCCTGTTCGTGGGCGGTGAGGATGTGACGGATCTTATCCTTATAGCCGTGCAGCTCGAACTCGTCGTATACATTTAGAATGGTGCCGCCGGGGTAACCGAATACGGTATCCACCCCCTGCTCCAGCAGACATTCCATCAGGATCTGGGCTGTTTTCATTCTCATGGTGGAAAAGACCTCCTTTGGCTGGTATGGGAGAAAAACAACATGGCGGCTTCGTCCCATAGGACGAAGCCGCCATAACACTCCGTGGTACCACCTAACTTCGCGGGCATACCCGCGCACTCATGCCCCGGTAACGGAGGGTAACCGTCCCCGCCTACTGCCTTCGGCGGAGCCGCTCCCGGGTGACCTTCCGATGCGGCCTCACGGGAGCTTACACCAACCGCTCCCTCTCTGCGCTTATGCGCCGCCCGTACTGTCCCGGTCATCGCATTTGAAGCGTCCATCCCAGAGGATGAACTGCAAGTTGTAGGTATAATCATAGCTTTCCCGGTGGGTTTTGTCAATCTGCCATTTGAAACTTCTGCATTTTAAACAAGTAAAGTACCGTGGCAGGGGGACAGAATCCACGGTTCCGCCAATTGGAAAACTGGCTGGTATAGTTTTTCAAAAAGGAGGAAAAGCAAGGAAGAATTCAGCTTTTTGATAAAACTGGTGAGTTTAAATGAAAAAACGGTGAGAAATTTGACGGTTTTAACTGGACAATTTGTGTGCTTTGCGATATGATAATTCTGTTTGAGATACCGGTCAAACAACTCAGAAAAATGGCCCGTGTGTGGGTCAGATTTGCGAGGTGGACCTATGAAGCAAAGCTTTTACGGCGGCGTGCATCCCCATGACCGGAAGGAGCTGGCACGCCACAAGGAGATAGCGCCTCTGAGCGCTGCTCCCAAGCAGGTGGTCATCGCTATGTCCATGCATATCGGTGCTCCCTGTAAGCCCATCGTTGCTGTGGGCGATCACGTTAAGGTGGGTCAGAAGATCGGCGAGATCGCCGGTCTGGGCGCCCCCATCCACGCTTCGGTCTCCGGCGAGGTCAAGGCGGTGGAGCCCCGTCCCTATGTGGGCGGCGGCAAGTGTATGTCGGTGGTGATCGAGAACGACTTCCAGGATACCTGGGGCTCCGAGCTCGTTCCCCATCTCGATTACACCAAGCTGAGCACCGATGAGATCGTCAACATTGTGAAGGAGGCTGGCCTTACCGGTATGGGCGGCGCCGGCTTCCCCACCCATGTGAAGATCAGCTCGGGTATTGGCAAGGTGGACACCGTGATCCTCAACGGCGCCGAGTGTGAGCCCTACATCACCGCCGACCATCGCCTCATGCTGGAACATGGTGAGAAGGTTGTAGGCGGTCTGCGCATCCTCATGCAGGCCTTCGGCCTCAAGAGCGGCGTGATCGGTGTGGAGGCCAACAAGGAGGATGCCATCGAGCACCTGCGTGCTCTGGTGGGCGGCAAGGGTGACATCACTGTGGAGTCTCTGCGGACCCGGTACCCCCAGGGTGCTGAGAAGCAGCTGATCCAGCGCATCACCGGTCGTGAGGTGCCTCCCGGAGGCCTGCCCGCCCATGTGGGCTGCGCCGTGTTCAACGTGGGCACCGCTGCCGCCGTGTATGACGCCGTGGTAGAGGGCAAGCCTGTTACCCACCGCGTCATCACCGTCACCGGCGACGCCATCCAGGAGCCCAAGAACCTGATGGTGCCCCTGGGCGTGTCCTTCCAGGAGCTCATCAACGAGGCCAAGGGCTTCAAGGAGGAGCCTGAGCGCATCCTCACCGGCGGCCCCATGATGGGTATCGCTCAGTACGACCTGAACGTGACCTGCATCAAGGGCACCAACGCCGTGCTCTGCCTCACCAAGCACGAGGCCGCTCCCGTGGTGGAGGAAGAGGTCTGCCTGCGCTGCGGCCGCTGCGTCAACGTCTGCCCCATGCACCTGACTCCCGTGTATATGCACCTGTATGCCGAGAAAGGTATGTGGAAAGAGGCGGAGGCCCTCAACGTCATGGACTGCATCGAGTGCGGTTCCTGCAACTACATCTGCCCCGCCCGCATCCATCTGGTCCAGTCCTTCCGCGTGACCAAGGGTGAGCTGCGGAATCTGGCGGCCAAGGAAAAAGCGGCAAAGGAGGCGGCCAAAGCATGAATGAGGAAAAGAAGCTGAATCTGACGGTGGCCTCGTCCCCCCACGTGGCCTCCCCCATCGATACCCAGAACCTGATGCGCGATGTGCTCATCGCGCTGGTGCCCGCCCTGGTCATGGGCGTGGTGTTCTTCGGCCCCCGTGCTCTCGTTGCCACTCTGATCTCTGTGGTGGCCTGCGAGTTCTTTG
Source organism: Flavonifractor sp. An4 (assembly GCF_002161755.1). Lineage (NCBI taxonomy): Bacteria > Bacillati > Bacillota > Clostridia > Eubacteriales > Oscillospiraceae > Flavonifractor > Flavonifractor sp. An4. The sequence goes on from NZ_NFIL01000010.1 coordinate 23,960, forward strand.
AGTGGGGCTACCGCAAGCTGATGAAGAAGTCCTGCGCCAACAAGGACCTGTCCGCTGCCGTTACCGGCGTGCTGCTGGCCTTCGTGTGCGCCCCCACTCTGCCTTACTGGATGCTGATCATCGGCGATTTCTTCGCCATCGTGGTGGTCAAGCAGCTCTTCGGCGGCCTGGGCCAGAACTTTATGAACCCCGCCCTGGGCGGCCGCGCCTTCCTGATGCTGTGCTATCCTGTAGCCATGACCACCTGGGCACCCCAGGGCATCGGTACGCAGTACTGGCCTGACCTACTGGGTGGCACTACCACCATGGCCGGCGCCGACATCGTTTCCGGCGCCACCCCCCTGTCCGCCGATTTCATGCACAAGGGCCTGCTGCCCACCGATGTTTCCCTGCTGGATGCCTTTGTGGGCAACAAGATGGGCTGTATTGGTGAGATCTCCGCGCTCATGCTGCTGCTGGGCGGCCTGTACCTGATCTGGCGGGGCGTCATCCGCGCTCGTATCCCTGTGGCCTACATCGCCACCGTGGCCGTACTCACCTTTGCCTTCCCCATGGGCGGCAATGACCGGCTGACCTGGATGCTCTATCAACTGTGCACCGGCGGCCTGATGCTGGGCGCCTTCTTCATGGCTACCGACTACGTGACCAGCCCCGTCACCAAGAAGGGCGAGGTCATCTTCGGCATTGGCTGCGGCCTGCTCACCGTGTTTATCCGCTACTTCGGCGGCTATCCCGAGGGCGTATCCTACTCCATCCTGATCATGAACTGCTGCGTGTGGCTCATCGATAAGGTGGGTAAGCCCAACCGCTACGGCGTCACCAAGGAAATGAAGGCTGCCGCCAAGGCCGCCCAAAAAGCCGGGAAGGAGGGCTAAACCATGAGCGAAACTGTAACCAAGAAGAAAGAGCCCGGCATGGCGACCCTTGTCATTGTGCTCTTTGCCATCTGCGCCGTTACCGCTCTGCTGCTGGGCCTGACCAACGAGGTCACCAAGCCCTACATTGCGGCCAATAACGAAAAGACCACCCAGGAGGCCATGGCTGCCGTGCTGCCTGCCGACAGCTATGAGAAGGTTACCGATCAGTACACCGGCGGCGACGCTACCGTGGAAGACGTCTACAGCGCCGGCGACGCTGGCTATGTGGTGCAGGTCAAGCCCGCCACTTCCTTCAGCGGCAACCTGACCATCATGGTGGGCGTGGACGCCACCGGAGCCTGCTCCGGTGTGTCCATCGTTAAGACCGGCGAGACCTCCGGCCTGGGTTCCAACGCCAGCAAGGAGGATTTCCGTGCCCAGTTCGTTGGTGCCACTGGTGAGGTCAATGTGACCAAGGATGGTGGCACCATCGACGCGCTCACCGGCGCCACCATCACCTCCCGAGGCGTATGCGAGGCGGTTTCCTCCGCTATTGCCGCCGCGGCCAGCATGGGTTAAGGAGGGAACGAACCATGAATGCAAGAAAACAACTGATGGACGGTCTGTTCTATCAGAACCCCGTTACCGTCCAGCTGCTGGGTATGTGTTCCACCATGGCCATCACCACCACCCTGTTCAACGGACTAGGCATGGGTGTGTCTGTGCTGGTGATCCTGACCCTGGCTAATATCATTATCGCTGCTCTGCGTAAGATTATTCCAAACAATATCCGTATTGCCTGCTTCATCGTGGTCATTGCCGGTTTCGTGACCATCGTGGACCTGATGCTCCAGGCATTCGTACCTGCCCTGTCGGCCAGCCTGGGTCTGTTTATCCCCCTGATCGTGGTAAACTGTATCATTCTGGGTCGGGCCGAGTCCTTCGCCTACAAGAACGGCATCGGTGCTTCCGCCATGGACGGTATCTTCCAGGGCCTGGGCTATACCATGATCCTGGTAATCATGTGTGTTATCCGTGAGTTCCTGGGCAATGGCACGATCATGGGCGGCCTGCTGGAGATCGGCAAGGACGGCAACCTGGTCTTCGGCCTGGGTACCGCCGCCGGCATTCGCATCCTGCCCGAGGGCATCCCCGCTCTGGGCATGATTCTCCCCGTGGGCGGCTTTATCACGCTGGCCGTGCTTATCGCTGCCATGCAGTACATCCTGAACAAGCCCAAGAAGGGCGAGAAAAAGGCTGAGGAGGTGGCCAAGTAATGGATTGGGCAAACCTGTTTACCGTGGCCCTTGGCGCCATCCTGGTCAATAACTTTATCGTGGCTCAGTTCCTGGGCATCTGCCCCTTTATGGGCGTGTCCAAGAAGGTGGAGACGGCCTCCGGCATGGGCCTGGCGGTCATCTTCGTCATGGGTCTGGCTTCCGCTATCTGCTGGCCCATCAATGAGCTGATTCTGGTGCCTCTGGGGCTGACCTTCATGCAGACTGTGACCTACATCCTGGTCATCGCCGCCCTGGTGCAGTTCATTGAGATGTTCCTGAAGAAGTCCATGCCCTCCCTCTATGAAGCCCTGGGCGTGTACCTGCCCCTGATTACCACCAACTGCGCCGTGCTGGGCGTGGTGCTGCAGAACACCCAGAACAGCTACGATTTTATTACCAGCGTGGTATACGGCGTCACTGGCGGTATCGGCTTCCTGCTGGTCATCGTGATCTTCGCCTCCATCCGTGAGCGGATGGAGTTCTCCAAGTGTCCCAAGGCCTTTGAGGGCTTCCCCATTGCCCTGATGGCCGCCGGCTTGGTGGCCCTGGCCTTCATGGGCTTCTCCGGTCTGAAGGTCTTTGGTTAAGGGAGGCGGATGAATCATGGATATGAATACTGTTATCTTTGCCGTTGTGGTCCTGGCTGTGCTGGGCGCCATCTTCGGCCTGGTGCTGGCCATCGCCGCCAAGGTGTTCGCTGTTGAGGTGGACCCCAAGGAGGAGGCTGTGCTGGCCTGTCTGCCCGGCGCCAACTGCGGCGGCTGCGGCTTCCCCGGCTGCTCCGGTTATGCTGCCGCTGTGGCCAAGGGCAAAGCCCCTGTCAATGCCTGCGCCGCCGGCGGCGAGGCTGTCGCCGCTCAGATCGGTGAGATTATGGGCGTATCTGCCGGCGCTGCTGTCAAGATGATCGCTCAGGTTCACTGCACCGGCTGCGGTCAGAACTACAAGCAGTACAACTATGTGGGCCTCCACGACTGCGTGGCCGCTTCCAAGCTGCCCGGCGGCGGTGATCTGGGCTGCTCCTACGGCTGTCTGGGTTTGGGCTCCTGTGAGAAGGTCTGCCCCTTTGACGCGATCCACGTTGTTGACGGCGTGGCCAAGGTGGACGAGGAGAAGTGTAAGTCCTGTAGCAAGTGCGTGGACGTGTGCCCCCGCCACATCATCGCTCTGGAGCCCTACAAGACCAAGCGTCACGTCACCATTCCATGCTCCTCTCACGACAAGGGCGCGGACGCCCGGAAGGTATGCGACAACGGCTGTATCGGCTGTTCTCTGTGCATGAAGAACTGCCCCAGGGAGGCCATCACCATGGTCAACAACCTGGCCGTCATCGACTACGAGAAGTGCATTGGCTGCGGCATCTGCGCTCAGAAGTGCCCCCGCAAGCTGATCATTGTGGATGGCAAGGTGCCCGAGGTCAAGCCTGCGGCGCCCAAGGCTGCCCCTGCTGCTGCCGCCCCCAAGGCGGAGGCTCCCAAGGCCGAGGCCCCTGCCGAGCCCAAGGAGTAATTCCAAATACAAAAAACAGGACCTGCTTTCGCAGGTCCTGTTTTTTGTTGCTCAGGTGCTTAGTGCTGGCCCAGCTGGAAGGAGGCGCACTCGGTGGAGGCGCACTTGGTGGCGTTGGGCTCGCAGCAGCCGACCTTGATCTCATTCAGGGTGCAGTAGTTCTGGCCGCCGCAGTGATGGGCACAGTTGGTGACGGAGCACTTGATGCTGTTGTTAGGGGTCTGGTTCATTGCAAATTCCTCCTTGTTACCGTGGTACGCTCCTAGTATGGGCGGAATGGAGGAACTCTATGCAGGTATGTAGTAAAAAAATCTGCCAAAAGGGGAGAGGAGGTGGAAAAACAGAGGAGTAAAGGCAGCTTAATCCTGTGCGGGATCGTCCTGATCTGCCGTTGTTTCCACATCGTCCACCACAGTGGGGATAAACTGGGGAGCAAATTTGCCCTTGCCGCGGTTTTTCACATAAAAGAAGCCGATGGTGGAAAAGACCACAGCGCCAATAAAATTCACGAACAGATCCTTCATAGTGTCGATAATGCCGATGTCCAGATAGCCGCCCAGCCCCAGAGATTGCTGGGCGCCGTCGGCAGTGACCACAATCACATCTGTAATATGTTTGATGGAGACAGGGTGATTGCCTCCGGTGGGGTCCAGCATCACCGAGCCAATGGAATTGACCACGGTATCCTTCTGCATATCCAGCAGGAAGAGCTGGTCCATCGAGAACTCAAAGAACTCCCAAAGCACGCCGATGGTCATAGAGAAGCAAAAGGCTACCACAGCCAGATAGACCGGAGAGAGGCTGAATTTTAGTTTTTCATTCCGGTTGAGGATGTCCAGCAGAGAGAAGCCGATGGCAGCGCACAGGAAACCGTTGAGGGTATGAAGCATGGTGTCCCAGTAGGGATACTGGATGTAGTAGGCTTGGATCTCACCAAGGATTTCTGCGGCAAAGATGAAAAGTAAGATGATAATTTCCAGCGTGTCCGGAATCTCCACACGAATGGTGCGCTCCAGGAAGGAAGGCAGCGTAAAGAGAAACAGGGTGAGAACACACAGAAACACGTTCTCAAAATTACCCTTGAAGGACTGGGCCACGATGGCCACAATAACCAGGGCCCGGAGAATGATATAGACTGCGGTCACACCGGGTTTGGCCTTTACCTCTTCTTTCAGCGCCTGTCGGCGCTGTCCCTTGGGGTGATGCTCTTTTTTCATGTTGTTACCTCCTGACCGACAGCGGGAAGTTGGGCCGCAGACAGCTCCCGATAGAGCTGGGCGGAGTGGGGCAGGGATTCCTGCTCATCCGGGCGCAGGGGCCGGACCGCTTTGGCAGGGGAACCCATCACCAGGCTGCCTGGCGGGATTACCGTGTTCTGGGTGACCAGCGCCCCGGCCGCCACCAGACTGCCTGCACCGATGACGCAGCCGTTGAGCAGGATGGCGCCGTGGCCTACAGTTACATCCCGGCCGATGACAGTGGGAAAGTCCGGGTCGCCGTGGACCACCGCCTGGTCCTGCACGTTGGAGCCTGCGCCCAGGCGGATGGAGCACTCATCGCCCCGCAGAACTGCGCCGTACCAGATGCTGGCAGCGGGGCCGACAGATACCTTGCCCACAAGGGTGGCATTGGCGGCGATTCTGGCCTCCGGGTGGAGCTGAGGAACATGGTTATCCAGAGAATGGATCATAGAAAGTGGGGCCTCCTTATCCGGATATATGGTATGCACACCATTATAGCCTGCCCCACATCAGCCCGCAAGTCAAATCTGCGTCACTGGTGCATAGACTGGGTTGGAGGTGAGCGCATGGAACTCAAACGCAATCAGATTACAGTAGGGGAGCTGCTGGACCATCCGGGCAGCCGGGCGGTGCTTCAGCGCCGGTTCCCTATGCTCTTCAAGCATCCCATCCTGGGGGCTGCCCGCTCCATCACCCTGGAGCAGATCCTCTCGGTAGCCCAGGCTTACGTATCCCAGAAGAAGATTGACGAGACTCTGAATGACCTGAGACGGGCATGAGGGACGCCCCCTTTCAGATACAAAAATCTGAAAGGGGGCGTTTTTCACGCTGGCTTTCGTCGGAACAGCCGGACATACCAGCGTAGAGAACCGGTATCCCGTGTTCGGCGCAGCAGTAGGGCGGTGAGTACCGTATCTACGCACAACAAAGCCGCAGCGGGTGGTGTGGCCCAGGTTGGAATGGCGGCAGCCAGCCAGGCAATCGTTGGATGGAGCAAATAATAGAGGGCCAGAGTCAATGCGCCCCAGTACAGGGAGAAGCGGAGGCAGATGTGCCGGCCCAGATGCAGAGGCAAATGGGAGTAATCCCAGAAGGATACCAGAAAGACTTTTTCATAAAAAAGACCCGCCAGAAGTTCTGCCGCCGTACAGATCAGAACTGCGGCGGGGAACAGCAGAAGCGGCTGGGCCCGTACACGCTCCGGCAGCAGGAGCAGACCCAGCGCGCCCAGCCCATAGACCGGGCAGGTGGGAAGAAGCAGGCGGCACTTCCGGTCCTGCTTGGATTCACCACTCAGCCGGGCATAGCCTACCTCGATGAGAAAGCCGACAAAGCTATAAATTAAAAAGATCCAAAACAGCGACATGGCATAGCCTCCTTTGCTTTTTAGTGTGGGCATAACCTGAGCAAAGGATACCTGTCAGTCTTTACACAGAGCCGGGCAGATTGAACGGCGTAGATGTCAAGGAGGAGTGGGAAAAAAGTAGGAAATTTGTCCATTCTGCTCTTGCCGGAACGGGGGGGAATATGATACGATAGAAAAAATTCAAAAGGGGAAATGAAGCGTCATGCGGCATTTGATCGACTTTGGAGACCTGTCAAGGGCGGAGTGGGATTCCCTGTACCAGCGGTGCAGTGATATTATGGACCACCCCGCCGATTTTATGGACGCCTGCCGGGGGCGGGTGATGGCCAGCCTGTTCTATGAGCCCTCTACCCGCACCAACTTTTCCTTCCAGACCGCCATGCTGCGGGTGGGCGGTACCGTGTTCGGCTTTGCCGATCCTAAATCTACCTCAACCGCCAAGGGCGAGACCCTGAAGGACACCATCAAGATGGTGTCCGGCTACGCCGATGTGGTGGTCATGCGTAACCCCAAGGAGGGCGCCGCCAAGGCTGCTTCTCTTTACTCTGATGTACCGGTGATCAACGCCGGAGACGGCGGCCATATGCACCCCACCCAGACCACCGCCGACCTGACCACCATCACCCGCCTGCGGGGCGGTGTGGACGGCCTGTCCGTGGGCCTGTGCGGTGACCTGAAGAACGGCCGTACCGTTCACTCCCTCATCAAGGCCCTGGCTAAGTTCAAGGGCATCAAGTTTTTCCTCATTGCTCCCCGTGAGCTGGCGGTGCCCGAATATATGCGGGCCTTCATGCGGGAGAATGATATGTGGTTTACTGAGGTCACCGGCCTGGAGGCCGTCATTCCCCAGCTGGATGTGCTCTATATGACCCGTATCCAGCGGGAGCGCTTTGTGGATCCCCTGGAGTACGAGCGCTGCAAGGGCATTTACGTCCTCACCCGCCGGAAGCTGGACCGGGCCCGGAAGAACCTGCTGGTGATGCATCCCCTGCCCCGTGTGGACGAGATCGCCATCGACGTGGACGACGATCCCCGGGCGGTCTACTTTGAGCAGGCCCGCTATGGTATGTATGCCCGTATGGCGCTGCTCACCGACCTGGCTAATCAGGACCGTATGAGCCCCGGCGCCGTGGAGATCGGCACCAAGCCGGTGTGCTCCAACCCCAACTGCATCACCCAGACCGAGCACTACCTGCCCCCCCTGGTGAAGCAGAACGGCGGCGTGGATTGCTGCGCTTACTGCGACAAGGAACTGCGGTAAGCCAGAGGCTTGACATTTTCCCGAAAAGTGCATATACTATGTCCCAAAGGCTAAGATGGGAAGGAGTACCCCCGCGAAAGGTACAGAGAGGGGCCGGTTTGGTGCAAGGCTCTCCGGCGGTGGGGGGAAGGTCGTCCCAGAGCTCTGCCCCTGAACCACAGTAGGGGGCGGCGGAATCCTCCCGTTACAGAGGCAATGAGTGTCCTCATTTGAGGAAATTCAGGTGGTACCGCGGACTAACAGGTTCGCCCTGAGCAACAGCTTGGGGCGAACCTTTTTTGCCCCGAAAAGGAGTGTAACAGATGAAGAAAGAACTTCCCAAGGTCTATGAACCCCAGGAGGTGGAGGGCCGCGTCTACGAGATGTGGGAGAAAAACGGCTGCTTTGAGGGCCACCGTGATCCCGATAAAAAGCCCTTCACCATCGTCATGCCGCCCCCCAACGTCACCGGCCAGCTCCACATGGGCCATGCCATGGACTCCACCCTCCAGGATATCCTGATCCGCTTCAAGCGGATGCAGGGCTACGCCGCCCTGTGGGTGCCCGGCACCGACCACGCCGGCATCGCCACCCAGATCAAGGTGGAGGAGGAGCTGCGCAAGAACGAGGGCCTGTCCCGCTACGACCTGGGCCGGGAGAAATTCCTGGAGCGGGTGTGGGACTGGAAGCACAAGTACGGCAACCGCATTGTGGAGCAGCAGAAGAAGCTGGGCGCCTCCTGCGACTGGTCCCGGGCCCGGTTTACCATGGACGAGGGCCTCAGTAAGGCTGTCCGCCATGTGTTTGTCTCCCTGTACAAGAAGGGCCTGATCTACAAGGGTTCCCGCATCATCAACTGGTGTCCCCACTGCGTTACCGCCCTGTCCGATGCCGAGGTGGAGTATCAGGACAAGCCGGGCAACTTCTGGCACATCCGCTATCCCATCCAGGGGGAGGAGGGCCGCTATGTTATCGTGGCCACCACCCGGCCCGAGACCATGCTGGGCGACACCGGCGTGGCGGTCAACCCCAACGACGAGCGGTACAAGGACATTGTGGGCAAAAAGTGCATTCTGCCCCTGGTGGGCCGTGAGATGCCCATCGTGGCCGACGAGTATGTGGACATGGAGTTCGGCACCGGCTGCGTGAAGATGACTCCCGCCCACGACCCCAACGACTTTGAGGTGGGCCTGCGGCAGAACCTGGAGACCATCCGTGTGCTGGACGACAACGGCAAGGTGGTGGAGGGCTACGGCCGCTACTCCGGCATGGACCGCTACGAGGCCCGGAAGGCCATTGTGGCCGACCTGGAGGAGCAGGGGTATCTGGTCAAGGTGGAGCCCCACCAGCACAACGTTGGTACCTGCTACCGCTGCCACAACGACGTGGAGCCTCTCATCTCCGCCCAGTGGTTTGTCAAGATGAAGCCCCTGGCCGAGGAGGCCCTGCGGGTGGTCAACGAGGGTGAGGTCAAGTTCGTCCCCGACCGCTTCTCCAAGATCTACACCAACTGGATGGAGAACGTCCACGACTGGTGTATCTCCCGCCAGCTGTGGTGGGGCCACCAGATCCCCGCCTGGACCTGCCAGGAGTGCGGCCACATCACCGTGTCCGAGGACGATCCCACCGAGTGCGAGCACTGCCATTCCCACAACATCAAGCAGGAGGAGGACGTGCTGGATACCTGGTTTTCCTCTGCCCTGTGGCCCTTCTCCACCCTGGGCTGGCCTGAGGAGACCGAGGACTACAAGTATTTCTATCCCACCGACGTGCTGGTCACCGGCTACGACATCATCTTCTTCTGGGTGGCCCGCATGATCTTCTCCGGCTGTGAGCATACCGGCAAGCCCCCCTTCCACACCGTGTTCATCCACGGTCTGGTGCGGGACGACAAGGGCCGCAAGATGTCCAAGTCCCTGGGCAACGGCATTGATCCCCTGGAGATGGCCAACCAGTACGGCGCCGACGCCCTGCGCTTCAACCTGGTGACCGGCAACTCCCCCGGAAACGATATGCGCTTCTACACCGAGCGGTGCGAGGCCATGCGCAACTTTGCCAACAAGATCTGGAACGCTTCCCGCTTCCTGATGATGAACCTGACCATCGACCAGTGCGAGCTGCCTGAGAAGCTGGAGCTGGAGGACAAGTGGATCCTGTCCAAGCTGAACAGCGTCATCCCCGAGATCACGGAGAACATGGAGCGCTACGAGCTGGGCGTGGCCGCCCAGAAGGTGTACGACTTCATCTGGGATTCCTACTGCGACTGGTATATCGAGCTGACCAAGACCCGCCTCCAGGGCGAGGACGAGGACTCCAAGGTGCGGGCTCAGCAGGTGCTGTGCTATGTGCTCACCCAGATCCTCAAGCTGCTCCATCCCTTTATGCCCTTCATCACCGAGGAAATCTGGCAGGCCCTGCCCCATGAGGGCGACTACCTGATGCTCCAGCAGTGGCCGGAGCACCACGCCAACCTGGACTTCCCCGAGGAAGAGAAGGCTATGGAGCTCATCATGGACGCCATCCGGGCCATCCGTGCCCGTCGGGCCGAGATGAACGTGCCCCCCTCCAAGAAAGCGCAGCTCACCGTCTCCACCCTGGAGCAGGCTGTGTTCCACCAGGGCACTCCCTTCCTGAAGCGTCTGGCCTATGCCAGCGACGTGAAGGTGGTGGAGGCCACCGATACGGTGGACGCCCAGGGTATGGTGACCATCGCCACCCATGCGGCCCGGCTGTATCTGCCCCTGGCTGAGCTGGTGGATCTGGAGAAGGAGAAGGCCCGCATCCAGAAGGAGCTGGACAAGAACCGCAAGGAGCTGGACAAGCTGGAGACCAAGCTGAATAACCCCGGCTTTGTAAACAAGGCCCCCGCCCAGGTAGTGGAGGCCGAGCGGGAGCGGGCGAATAAGCTGAAGGCTCTGCTGGTCAAGCTGGAAGAATCTGCGGCTGCGCTGGGCTGATAAAATTCTCGAAAAACAGAGAAACGCCGCCATCGAACGCGGATGGCGGCGTTTCTGTGCCCATATTGTCATACTTTGTTACACAACTGTGGTTGTGCTCCAGAGCAGAATCGGATAAAATGTACAGTAATATTGTACGGCCCAGTTTGACCCAGGCCGTGGAAAGGAGGTTGGAGCGTTGAAAAGACTGATCCCATTGCTGGCGGTACTGCTGCTGCTGGGCGGATGTACCGGGTCCTGTCAGGATACCGGGGCGGTATCTACCGCGCTGCCCAGTGCCGCATCCACGCCTGAGGTGGAGCAGAGCGCCGAACCTACCCCCTCCGCGGAGCCCTCACCCATCCCAACGGCCCAGCCCACTGTTATGCCGGAACCTACGGCCTCTGTGGAGCCGGAGCCCTCTGCGGAGCCTTCGCCTACCCCCACGGCCTATGACGGACCTAACGATGAGGAGGTATTGTCCGCCTACCGGGCGGCGGTGCAGGCCTTCTGGTGGTTCCAGGTGGAGCCCCTGCCCTTTGATGAAACGGACAGCCGCGAGGTAGACGGTGCCACCTATTATCGGGTAGACTATCCCGGCATTGACAGCACGGTCAGCCTGCGGGGTTACCTCAAGAGCCTCTTTTCCGACGATCTGGTGGAAAAGCTGCTGCCTTATGACGGAACCCAGTATGTGGACATCGACGGCGTCCTCTACGTCCAGGACGGCGGCCGGGGCACCGACATTACCAGAGGCGCCGAGACCGCCCAGGTCCTGCGGGACGGAGACCCAAACCGCTGTACCGTCCGGGTGACGGTGGAAGTGCTGGACCCGGAGCAGGACGGCGCGGTGGTGGATACCCTGACGTTTGACTTCCCCTACGAAAAAGTGGGGGAGAAGTGGATCTTTACCGATTTTTCCCTGGTCCGGTGAGTCCTTCGACAAAATATATACCCCATCTGTGATAGGATCGCAGTATACCAAAAATTGGTATACTGCGATTTTTTTGTACAGGGGGGATATGCCATGGCAGTGACCTGCAAAGCAGAGAATCGGGCGCTGTACGCGGCCATTGACGGCGAGGTGGACCACCACCGGGCCAGACAGATTTTAGGCGAGTTGGTACGGCAGATCGACCTAACCATGCCCCGTCATCTGACGGTGGATCTGGGGGGCGTCAGCTTTATGGATAGTTCGGGGATCGCCGTACTGCTGCGGGCCAGCCGACGGATGAGCGAGCTGGAAGGGACCATGGAGGTGGTCCATGTGCCTGAGCAGGCAGGCAAGGTGCTTCGGGCAGCCGGGCTGGACCGGTTGATCAAATTTGAATGACGGAGGAACTACATAATGAAACCGATGAATGAGGCCACGGTGGTCTTTCTCAGCCGGTCGGCCAACGAGGGCTTTGCCCGTACCACGGCGGCCTGCTTTGCCGCTCAGCTGGACCCCACTCTGGAGGAGATCAACGATATCAAAACGGCGGTGAGCGAGGGAGTAACCAACTGCATCGTCCACGCCTATCCGGACAAGCTGGGGCTGGTCCAGATGCGGCTGCGGCTCTTTGAGGACCACACCCTGGAGATCCAGATCAAGGATAAGGGCGTGGGCATCTCCGATGTGGAGCAGGCCCGACGCCCCATGTTTACCACCGGCGGAGAGGAGCGCAGCGGTATGGGCTTTACCATTATGGAGAGTTTTATGGACGGAGTGAAGGTACGCTCCACCCCGGGGAAGGGAACGGTGGTGACCATGCGCCGCAGGATCTCCCGACGGCTGGGAGGGGCGCAATGAATGTGGCGGATACCCCCGATCTGCTGGAGGAGGCCCGCCGGGGGGATAACGAGGCCTGCGCCAGGCTCATTGAGGAGAATGGTGGGCTGATCTGGTCCATTGTGCGCCGCTACTACGGCCGGGGAGTGGAGCCGGAGGACCTGTATCAACTGGGCTGCCTGGGCTTTGTGAAGGCGGTGCGGGGCTTCGATCCCGCCTTTGGCTGTCAGTTCTCCACCTATGCCGTGCCCAAGATCGCCGGTGAGATCCGGCGCTACCTACGGGATGACGGCGCTATTAAAGTCAGCCGCGGTCTGAAAGAGCGGGGGATGGCCATCCGGGCGGCCAGGGAACGGCTGTCGGCCTCCCTGGGCCGGGAACCCACCTTGTCCCAGCTGTCCGAGGCCACCGGGCTGGAGCCGGAGGAGATTGCAGCCGCTGAGGAGGCGGGGCTGCCGGTGGCCTCCCTCCAGATGGAGACAGGGGACGGCCTGACCCTGGAGAGTGTGTTGGGCACCGAGGGTATCGAGGAGGGTATCGTGGAGCGTGAGGCCCTGCGTACCGCCATCGCCGCCCTGCCTGACCGGGAGCAGCAGGTGATCCTGCTGCGCTACTACCGGGGTATGACTCAGGACCGGGCGGCCCGGGTGCTGGGGGTGAGCCAGGTCCAGGTATCCCGCATTGAGCGCCGGGCGGTGGAGCGGCTGCGAAAGAAACTGGAGGAGTGAGGGATGCGGACAAGCTGAGGGAGGCTGGCGTGTATTTGTCCTGTGCTGAGCATGACTTTGTTTGGATGAGAGGAACTTCATGGTGGTTTTTCTCGTCCAAAGGGAGTATAATGACCAAACAGAACAAAAAACGCAAGGAAGATGGATTGATATGGAAGATATTCTTTATATTGTCGTTCCCTGCTACAACGAAGAAGAAGTGCTGCCAGAGACCTCACGCAGGCTGAAAGAAAAGCTGGAGGCCCTGATGGCTGCCGGAACTATTTCCCGGGAGAGCCGGGTTCTTTTTGTCAACGACGGTTCCAAGGACAAGACCTGGCAGCTCATTGAGGAGCTGCACCAGAGCAGCCCCATCTTCTCCGGCGTGGACCTGAGCCGCAACCGGGGCCATCAGAACGCCCTGTTGGCAGGGCTGATGACCGCCAAGGAGCGGTGCGACATGGCCATCTCCATGGACGCCGACCTCCAGGACGACATCGATGCGGTGGACGCCATGGTGGAGCAGTATTATGCCGGGTGTGACATCGTATATGGCGTGCGCTCTTCCCGGAAGAAGGACACCTTCTTCAAGCGCTTTACCGCCGAGGGCTTTTACAGGCTGATGAACTCCATGGGGGCGGAGACGGTGTTCAACCACGCCGACTACCGCCTTATGTCCCGCCGGGCCCTGGAGGGGTTAGCTCAGTTCAAGGAGGTCAACCTGTTCCTCCGGGGGATCGTGCCCATGATCGGCTACCGCACCGGTACTGTGGAGTATGAGCGGGGAGAGCGCTTTGCCGGTGAGAGCAAGTACCCCCTGAAAAAGATGCTCTCCTTTGCCATGGAGGGCATCACCTCCCTGTCGGTGAAGCCCATCCGCATGATTACTGGCCTGGGTTTCCTGGTGTTTCTGGTGAGTATTGCCATGCTCATCTACTCCATCGTCCGCTGGGCCATGGGTGAGACCATTTTGGGCTGGGCCAGTCTGATCTGCTCCGTGTGGGCCATCGGGGGACTGATCCTGCTCTCTTTGGGCGTCATTGGTGAGTACATCGGCAAGGTCTATCTGGAGACTAAGGAGCGGCCCCGGTTCCTGATTCGTGAGGTATTGGAGGACAAGCATGGCAAAGCTGATTGATAATTCTATCCCCAAGTTCCTGCTGGTGGGGGTGGGCAATACCCTGCTGTCCATGGTGCTCATGTTCCTGCTGGAGGGGCTGGGCTACTGGCCCTCCACCGCCATCGCCTATGTGGCGGGCGCAGTGATGAGCTTTTTCCTCAACCGCCACTTTACCTTCCACAGTGAGGAGACCTTCCTGCGCTCAGCGGTAAAGTTTGCCATCAACGTGGCGGTGTGCTATGTGATTGCCTATGCCCTGGCCCAGCCCATCGCCGGTTGGGTGCTGGGTAATACCGGCATGGATCCCATCTGGCAAGAGCGCCTCACCAAGCTGGGCGGTATGGCCCTGTACACCATCCTCAATTATTTCGGCCAGCGGTTCTTTGCCTTCCAGAAAAAGAAGCATTAAATTTATGTGAAATCCCCCGGCGTTCTCTTGCGTCCGCCGGAAAATGGGGGTAGAATAGGGCCAGCATTTCAGCCACTATACCGCAAGGAGGTAGGAAAATGGCCTTTTTTGATGATTTGAAGGATAAAGCCACCGACCTGGGTCGGGCCGGCATGGCCAAGTCCAAGCAGCTGATGGAGATCACCAAGCTGTCCCTCAACAATTCCGGAGAGGAGGACGCCATCCGCAAGGCCTATCTGGAGATCGGCAAGCTCTACTATGCCGAGCGGGGAGGTGCGCCGGAGCCGGGCTACGCCGCCCTCTGCCAGCGGATCACCACCGCCAAGATCAACATTGAGGAGAACAAGGCCCGTATCGCTCAGATCAAGAAGGACGGGACCCTGTCCGACGAGGATATTTCCCAGGCTGCCGCTCAGGCTGCCCGCGATCATACCGAGGAATAAAACAACCAAAGCCCTCTGCCGGTTCGGCAGAGGGCTTTTCTTATGCCTGTAACTGGATTGTAACTGGACAAATATCCACTTCAAATGTAGTATAATGATATCCACTACAAATGAAGTTGGTGATAGAGATGAAACGACTCCCCGATACCGAGTTAGAAGTGATGAAAGCCCTGTGGGCTTCGGGGCCGGATACCCCACGCTCTGCCCTGGAGACCGCCCTGGAGGGCTTTTGCTGGGCCTCCAATACGGTGAATACCTATCTGACCCGCCTGGCGGAGAAGGGCTTTGTGGCCGTCCGCCGGGAGGGAAAGAGCAACTTGTACACCCCGCTGGTCAGCCGGGAGGACTACCTGGCCTTTGACAGCCAGGCGGTGCTCTCCAAACTGTACGGTAGCTCTCCCCGGAACTTCCTGGCGGCCCTGGCCAGAAATGGCCTGGAGGAGCGGGATCTGGACGATCTGCGGGATCTGCTGGATAAACTGAGCGGGGAGAAGCAGAGATGACAGACTTTTTGACCTCCATGGCGGGCGTGAGCCTGGGAGGCGGGGCGGTAATCCTGCTGTTGGTGGTGTTGGCCAAACTGACCCGGGGACGATACGGTGCCAGGTGGCGGTGCTGGGCCTGGCTGCTGCTGGCCCTCCGACTGGCGGTCCCCCTGCCGCTGCTGCCCGCCGGGGCAGAGACCGCTCCCATACAGATCCAGGTGCCGCCGGACCGGGTGATCTACCAGCCGATGCGGACACCCCGGCCCAGTGCGGCTCAGCCCTCCCAGCCGGTTCAGACGGCGGCTCCATCTGCGGCACCCTCGTCTGTCCCGGTCTCCACCCCTGCGCCTGAGGTTCTGCCCACAGAGCAGACCCAGCCCGCCCCCATCACGGTGGGCGGTATTCTGCTGGCCCTATGGGTAACCGGTGGTGCGGCAGTGCTGGGGTGGAATCTCATAGCCCATTTCCGGTTTAAAAGATACCTGGCCCGGTGGTGCCGCCCGGCGGAGGATGCGGGCACTATCCGCCTGTTCAACGGACTGTGCGACAGCCTCTCCCTCCAGCGCAGGCCACGGCTGCGCCTGTGCCCCGGGCTGGCGGTACCCATGCTGGCGGGGTTGTTCAGGCCGGTGCTGCTGCTGCCGGAAGACGCCGGAGGTCAGGGCCTGCGCTACGCCTTGCTCCATGAGCTGATCCACTACCGCCGCCGGGACATCTGGCTGAAAACCCTGGTGCTGTGGGTGAACGCCGTCCACTGGTTCAACCCCCTGGTGTGGCTGATGGTGCGCTCCGTGGAGCGGGATACTGAGCTGGCCTGCGACGAGGGGGCCCTGAAGCGGCTGCCCCAGGAGGAACACGCCGCCTACGGCAGAGCGATTTTGCAGGCCGTGGCTGCCCTGAGAAAGGAGAAAGCATGACATTACCAAAGACCCGGCTGTCCACAGCCATGAGCGGCTCGGCCAGGGAGACCGAAGGACGGGTCCGCAATCTCTTTGTCAAGCACAGACGGCCCGCCCTGGTCCTGGTGATGGCGGTGGGATTTGCCATCGGCCTGTGCGGCTCCCTGGTGGCCTGCCGTGCCCAGGTTGGCCAGGAGCAGCGGCTGGATGCCCTGTATGATGCCGCTGAGGTCAGTTTTGATGGGAAACCTCAGCGGGAGGAGCTGGCCTGTATCCAGGGCCAGGGGGGCACCCTGGTAGCCGGCCATTTTTACGACGACTATCCCCACTGTGCCCTGGTCATCGGCGTAGAGGATGACCGGGGCCAGCTTACTGGGCCGGTGTTTTCCGCCACCTCCAGCGGCGGAAGACCCCAGGTTTCCACCTTCCGAAAGGACGATGTGGACTATCTCCTCTACACCGTCAACGGCGGAGGGCAGGGTTACACCTATGGAGAGGGGGGCCTGCTGGCCTTTGACGGCACCGACTTTACCTGGGTCTGGCCCATGAAGGGGGATCTGCGGCAGGAGGACGCCCAGGTCTGGATGGAGTACCAGAACTACTGGGAGGATCAAATACCCCTGCCCTGTCCCGGCGGGGTAGAGATCTTTCAGGGTGCGGATGACTGGCGCCTGTATGGCCAGGGTCCCCAATGGTCCTTTCGGGAGCGGCTCCAGCTGACGGGGGGGTACCATGCCCCTGAGCGGGTTATGAATGAGCTGCGCAGGGTTGTGGAGAGCCGCACCAGAGACCAGGATAACCCCTGGCAGGCCAGCAATACCTCCGCCCAGTGGCAGATCGTCCAGGTGACGCCGGGGGAGGAGACCCTGTGCGGACAGCGGTACACCCTGCTGGCCTGCTCTGTTTTGACGGGAGAGGAGTGGCTGGGAATGGAGGTGCTGCTCTGCCCCACGTTCTGGAGTGGTGAGGAGCAGCTCTGGCCCAATCTCATCCGGGTGGTCACAGGGAGCGAGGAGGAGGTGCGGCAGGCCCTGTCGGAGGAAAACCGGCAGGTGGAGACCGAGCGGATTACCATGACCACTGCCACCGGGAGAAACCTGTCCCTGGAGCTGGAACTGGAGCCGCTGGACCAGCAGCCCTATTGTCTGGCAATCGAGCAGATCCGGGTCTATGAGGGTGACACACCGCTTCAGTTCATGGCGGTGGAGGACGATGTGTATACGCCGGACAGCTTCTACCAGGGCCTGTTTCTGATCCGGGACCCCAATATTGGGGAGCCGGATATCCGGGACCTGAATTTTGACGGTTCCCCCGATTTGGGCCTGCTGGCGGAGTCGAGCTTTCCCCACAATGTGAGCTATGTGTGGTTCTTGTGGGACGAGGAGACGAGCCGGTTTTCCTTTTCCACCTACCTGTTTTCCAATCCCACCCTGGACGTGGAGAACCGACAGGTGGTGGAACACATCCGGGGGGATGTGGGCCGTCCGGAGGAGGCGGTGTATGTCTGGACTGAAGACGGTACCCTGGAGCAAATCAGCTACAGACAGCTCAGCTGGTCATGAGAGAGGAGGGCCATTATGAACGTGCCCCATACCCGGCTGTCTACCCGCATGAGCGGGTCGGCCAAAGAGACCGAGCAGCGCCTGCGTAATCTCTTTGCCCGGCACAAGCGGCCTGCCCTGCTTTTGGTAGGGATGGTGACCCTGGCCATAGGCCTGTGCGGAGGGCTGGTGGCCTGCCGAAGTACCGCGCAGGCCGGAAGTTTGACGATGGGCACCCAGTATTATGACGCCCTGGGCAACTATATTGAGATCCCCAGGCTGACGGTGGAGGGAAAGGGCGCCCAGGAGGTCAACCAGGCCCTGGCCGCCCTCAAGAGCCAGTATCAGACCGTTATGGATGCCACCATGAATACGGCAGGGGGCCAGCGGTGCCTGTTTTATCCCGCGGTCACCGAGCGGTACGATAACCTGATCTTCTATCTGGACTCTGCCAGCTCCGGCAACGACGGTGATATCTACACCCTGGTCTACGACCGGCAGGAGGATCGGGTGGTCACCCTGACGGAGGCCCTGGAATTGGCGGGTACCACGGAGGATGCCCTCTGCCGGGGAGCGGAGGAGTACCTGAACGGGGAACTGGCGGGGACGGAGGTGGCCCTGGCTGCCCGAGATGGGGCGGTGACCGGGTTCCGCATCCGGGATGACGGGGGCGTGGAGTTCTACCTTACCTGTATGACCGACGATGCCGACTCGGCGGTGGACGCTGTGGATGGCTGGCAGCACCTGCTGGTGTATGCTGACGGCAACTGGCGCCACTACAACTGCAAGGCCACCTTGATGCTCACGGAGGAACTGCTCATTCCGGCGGAGGAGCTGGCCGGCTTTGATACCCCCCTGTGGTACCAGTGGGGCCCATCCGGCGGAGAACCGGAAGGGGGCTTTGTGATGGAACAGATTCCTCCCCAGGTGGAGGAACAAGTCCTGCAATATATGAAAGATTCTCTGGGCTATTCCGAACCGCCTATGGAACTGATCCTCTGTGCCAGCTTCCATGATTTGAGTCGGTTGGATCTGGCGGAAGAATGGCGGGATATGGACGCTCTGGAGTGCTATGGAATTACCTATGGCGCCAACGGTACCTATGTGGGCGAAGATCTGCTCTTTTTCCGTAAGGGCGAGCAGTATACCTTCGTCGGATCGCTGGGAGAGTATGATTCCGAACAGGTGGAGCCCACTCGGTTGGCTGCTGTAGGCACCTATAATTATCGGATTATGTACTGGATGCTGGAGCAGGGCATCCTTACCGCCTTCCCCGAGGCGGATGCCATGCTGCGGGACACGCCCATGCCGCTGGCGGCCCGGAGCGCTACGGTGGCCTATTTTTACAGCAACAGGCCGGCGGATATGTCGATTTTCTTTGCCGACCAGGCGCCGCTCCAGCCGGAAGGACGCACCATGCGGATCGATGAAGCAAGCTACCTGGGCCTGCGGCAGCTTTACGAGACCTACGGTGTGGTCTATCAGCTAAGGTGCAGCGGCTGGGAGAATGGAGACTGGTATGCCTGCCCGGAACCCCTGTGGCTGGTGTTCCAACTGGGCCAGGGAGGAGACATGACTACCGTCCTGGGTGAAAGTGTGCCCAGGGAAACGGTGGAGCAGGCTGCGCTGGAGCAGGGATACCATCTGGTGGATGGGACAGTGGCCCTGTGGCGGGACGGATACCCCAACCCGGCGGGGCCGGCCAGTGAGGTGGGCTTTTTCTGGGAGGAGCCTGTGGTCACCGTCCTGGAGGACGCGGACCCCATCTACCAGGAGGGGGACTGGTGGCAGCAAATGGAGTGGGAGGGCCTTTCGACCCTGTGCTACTGCAATGCCGACGGCAGCTACGCCATCCAGCGGCTGGAGACCACACGAACCGACCTCTCTACCGACCGGGGCATCCGGGTGGGTTCCACCCGGGCGGAGGTGGAGGCGGCCTACGGGGAAAAGCTGTCCCGTACCGACTATTGGAGCCTGTATCCCGGGGAAGATTATCTGTGGTACTGCGCGGATCCGGAGGGCTGGGGGGCAGCCATCCTCTTCTTCTTTGATGGGGACCAAGTGAGCCGTATCGTACTCAACAATATGTTTAGTTGACATAAAACGAAGGGGCCTGCCGCGGCTGCGGCAGGCCCCTTTCTCATCAGGTGGTAAGGGTGGTGGAACGGCGCTGAGAGAGCCACAGTCCCGCCAGGATGAGGACGATGGCACCCAGGGTGAAAAGGGTCACCGGCTCCCCCAGGATGAGGAAGGAGGCGGCCACGGTGATCACCGGCATCAGGTAGAGATACACATTGGTGGCTACCGGGCCAATGAGGGCGGAGGCCCGATTCCAGGCCAGGAAGCACAGAGCGGAGGCCACCACGCCCAGGTACACCGTATTGCCCAACATCACCGGTTGGGCAAACCGGGTCAGATCAAAGGTGATGCCGGTACCCAGGCAGAAGGGGAGGGTAAAGAGGACACCCCAGAAAAAGACCTTCCGGGTGACCAGCAGATCGTTGAGGCCCTGACGCTGGGCGGACTCCAGACACAGACCGTAGACGCCCCAACTGATAGCGGAGCCCAGAGCCAACAGACAGCCGATGGGGTTGAAGTCAAAGGATTCCCCCTCCGCCAGGGAGATGAGGGCGATACCTGCCATGGCGAGAACAAAGCCCACAAAGAAGGAGGCTCCAGGCCGGGTGGTTCAACGGCACAGCCACAGCAGCGGCGCGGTAAACATGGGTGCGGAGGAGACGATGAGGCCTACGGTGGAGGCCATGGAAAAGGTGAGGGCGTAATTCTCCAGCAGAGAGTAGAAGGTGAGCCCCGACAGGGCGGCCCCCAGGAAAGGCAGCTCAGATCGGAAACTGCGGGGGAGATGGGGCTTTGGAGCACAGAGAAAGAGAATGGCCCAGGCCAGCACAAAGCGGAAGATGAGGATCTCTACCGGATGGAAGGCATCCAAAAGTACCTTGGTGGAGATATAGGTGGTACCCCACACAATGGAGACAGCCAGGGCCAGCAGATGGCCAAAGGCGGGAGAACGGCTCAAAATGGGCACGCTCCCTTCTGGTTTAATAGGAAAGAAACACCCCGCCTGCTGACGCAGGCGGGGCGAAAACTTTGATATGATCTTTACCTGCCAAGCAAAAATCACAGAATGCGGCGGGCAGCGATATACACGTTGGCGTAGTGGCCGGTCATCAGCTGATCGATCTGCACCTGATACTTGTTGGTAGAGGCGTGGATGAACTGGCCGTTGCCGATGTAGATGCCCACATGAGAGGCGGGGTAAGAGGTATTGTAACGGAAGAATACCAGATCGCCGGGCAGCAGCTCACTCTTGGAGACCGCCACACCGTTGGACAGCTGGGTAGAAGCGGTGCGGTTCAGAGTGTAGCCGAAGTGGCGATATATGTAGCTGGTGAAGCCGGAGCAGTCAAAACTGTTGGGTCCGTTGCCGCCATAGACATAGGGCACACCCAGAAACTGCTTGGCGTAGCTGACGATCTGCTGGCCCATGCTGCTGTCGGAAGCCACAGCCACGGCGGTGGTGCCGTCGCCGCGGGAACCGGCGGAGTCCTTGCAGGTCACCATATACTCGCTGCTGACATAGCCAACAGCACCGCTGGAGGTCTTGATCTTGTACCAGCCATTATTGATACCCACGATGGTGACAACCGCGTTGTCGTTGAGGGTGGTCACCTTGCTGTAGGTGGTGCCAGGCCCGCTGCGCACGTTCAGGGTGGAGCCGCCGGTCTGAACCAGACCGTAACCGATGGTCACATCGGCCTGAGCGGAGACCGTCAGGTATTCGCCGGACATATAGCCTTCCACGGTGTTGTAGTCCACCTTGTACCAACCGTTGCCGGCGTCCTCCAGAATGACGACGGTGTCACCTTCGGAAGCAGTAGCCAGGATGGTGGAAGTGGTGTTGGCCTCGTTGCGAAGGCGAAGGGCGTCGGTATTGACGGTGCCCACGCCGCTGGCGGCGGAAGCGCCGATCATACAGACGGCGGAAACGGCGACGGTCAGGAGCGTGGTGCGCAGAAGCTTGGCAGGTGTTATCATTGGTAGAATTCCTCCGTTCTGATCGTTGGGTGGGTAGGAACTTATTTGCCGGACAGAGCCCGGTCCAGCCAGACGGAAGCCACATCCATAGCGGCGTACAGGCTGTCTTTCTCGGTCTTCTTAACCACACGGTCCCGGCTCTTCAGGTCAGGGTCGGTGAGCTGAAGCTGAACGGATACCCGGGTGGCCATGTCCAGATCCTGATCCTTCTTCTGGTCCAGAACCTGAAGCATAATGATATATTTTTCGGCCATGCTGCCGTAATAGATCAGACTGTCTTTCCGGCGCAGCGGATGGCCCTTGTAAGTCAGAGGGATGCTTTGCGTAGCCATTTTGGCCTCCTTTTGGAAGTTGTTACTGCTTTTTAAAAACTGTAACCAAATTGTAACACATTGTTTCCAAGTCGTCAACCGCTTTTCCGGGATTTCTTGTTTTTTTCGCCCAAACCCTGAGGCAGACAGGGGGAAGAGACGTACAAATGCCGGATCAGCAGGACTGCTGTAAAGATGAGTCCGGCCAGTACCATCAGGCTCTCCAGCAGCATGGTGAACATCTGACCACCCAGGGTGAGGATCAGGGTATATTTCATCCGCAGGTAGGTCAGATAGGCACTGAGGGAGGAGAGCTGGACCAGCACTGCCGGAGGCAGGCCCGTGGGACGGGTGCAGGCCCAGACCAGGGTGAGCACGTCAGCCAGGAAGTAATAGCGGTCGTGCATATAGGGGAGAAAGAAGGGCACGCCCAGCGTAAGCGTGATGCCGAAGAGCAGCAGAGCCCCATCGTCCAGCCGGTCCCGGAACAAGAAGGCCAGCACCAGCAGCAGCAAAACCAGGGCAAAGGCCGCCAGAATGCCCAAGCGGGCGCCGAAAGCCTCGTCAATTTGAGTGCCGTAGGGGACCATGGAGAAGATGGAGGCGCAGTTGTAGTTCAGTGCCCCTGCGCCCTCCTGCGTCTGGCCCACATAGACTCCCAGGATATCCCCCAGCGGTTTGCCCAGCAGCAGAGCAGGGATGCAGGTAACGGCATAGGCCAGGGGGAAGCACAACAGGTCCCGGAATCGGGTGCGCCGGGCGATCCAAAGCACTGCCCACAGGGGGAGGATGAACACCGTCTGCAATTTAAAGGAGAAGGCCACGCCCAGCAGGGCAGCGGAAGCCTTGGGTCGGTTCTCCAGCGCATCAGCCAGGGCATGGAGGGTGAGCGCGCCGTACAGCGCGTCGCACTGTCCCCACAGGGAGCCGTTGAGCACCACAGTGGGCAGCAGCAGCAGGACGCAGAAGCATACCAGGGGACGGATGCTGTCTTTGCCGGTGAAGTGACGCACCAGCCGCAGGCCGCCCCAGGCCAGCAGAACATCAAACAGGATGGAGAAGAGCTTGATGAGGTACAGGTCGGGGACCGGCAGGTAGGAGATGGCGGCCAGGAAATAGAGGTAGGGTACATTATAGTTGCCGATGGGCAGCTTGATGGCAGCGAAGCCGCCGTTGTCCCGGAAGGTGGCCACCCACTGGGACAGGAAGATCTCGTAGTCATCTGCCGCATAGTCCAGCAGGATTGCCCGGAGGAAGAAGGCCAGGCCGATGGGCAGCAGCAGGGTACATAGCCGGTCCAGGGAACAGCCCGACCGGCGGAGCAGCCACAGCGCCAGTACGGCCAGGGCAGTCAGCAGTACAAAGACGGCAGCTTTTGCCCCCGGACCGCCCCGGGACAGTTCAGAGATCGGAAACAGGGCAAAAAACAGCAGCGCCAGACCGCCGGCACCGGCGAACAAAGAGAGAGGGGAGCATCGTTTCATCGTGATACCTCATTGTCGGTCGGATGGGACAGGGACAACGATAGAAAAAGGGGGCGCTGCATGGCTGCAACGCCCCCCAAAACATTGGGATTAAAGATCCGCGCTGTCGGTCAGAATGGGCTCCTCAACAACGGGAGCGTCGTCAACGACTTCGGCAATCTCTTCGACGGCCTCGCCGCTCTGGGCGGTACCCTCGTCGTCCATCTGATCGTACTTGCGGTACATGGACAGGCCGGAGCCGGCAGGGATCAGCTTACCGATGATGACGTTCTCCTTCAGGCCCAGCAGGTGGTCCACCTTACCCTTGATAGCGGCCTCGGTAAGGACCTTGGTGGTCTCCTGGAAGGAGGCGGCGGACAGGAAGGAGTCGGTGGCCAGAGAGGCCTTGGTGATACCCATGAGCAGACGGGTGCAGGTGGGCAGACGCAGTTCCATACCGTCGTTGGTCTCACCGGCGTCGATGCGGGCCTGAACAGCGGCCTTGGCATCCTCGAACTCGATGAGCTCGATGGTGGAGCCGGAGAGCAGGTCGGAGTCGCCGGCGTCCTCCACACGGACCTTCCGCATCATCTGGCGGCAGATAACCTCGATGTGCTTGTCGTTGATATCCACGCCCTGCTGACGGTAGGGCTTCTGCACTTCCTGGATCAGATAGTCGTACACAGCGTGGATGCCGCGGACCCGGAGCACGTCCTGGGGATAGAGGGCGCCTTCGGTGAGGGCGAAGCCCTTCTCCACGGTGTCGCCGTTCTTCACACGCAGGCCGGCATAGGGCAGCGTATAGGTGACGACCTCGCCGTCATCGGCGGTGATGGTCACATTGCACATGGAGTTGCGCTTGGCCTCCTCCAGAGTGACCTTGCCGCCCACCTCGGCCAGCTGAGCCATCTTCTTGGGCTTGCGGGATTCGAACAGCTCCTCAACACGGGGAAGACCCTGGGTGATATCGCCGCCGGCCACGCCGCCGGTGTGGAAGGTACGCATGGTCAGCTGGGTACCGGGCTCACCGATGGACTGAGCGGCGATGATACCAACGGCCTCGCCGGCGCCCACAGGCTCGCCGATGGCCAGGTTAATGCCGTAGCACTTGGAACATACGCCGCTGCGGGCACGGCAGGTGAGCACGGAGCGGATCTTGACCTGATGGATGCCGTGAGCCTCCAGCAGCTTGGCGTCGTCGGCAGTCATCATGGTGTGGTGGTCGATGAGCACCTCGCCGGTCTGAGGATCGCAGATGTCCTCCACCGGATAGCGGCCCTTCAGACGCTCGCCGAAGGTCTCGATGACCTGGCCGTTCTCCACGATCTCGCTGACCATGATGCCGTCGTCGGTGCCGCAGTCGTCCTCACGGATGATGACTTCCTGAGACACGTCCACCAGACGGCGGGTCAGGTAACCGGAGTCGGCGGTACGCAGAGCGGTATCGGCCATACCCTTTCGGGCGCCTCGGGAGGAGATGAAGTACTCCAGCACGGACAGACCTTCACGGAAGTTGGACTTGATGGGGATCTCGATGGTGCGGCCGGAGGTGTCGGCCATCAGGCCACGCATACCGGCCAGCTGACGGATCTGAGCGGAGCTACCACGGGCGCCGGAGTCGGCCATCATCCAGATGGGGTTGTAGCGGTCCAGGCCGGCCATCAGGGCGTCGGTCACGTCCTTGGTGGTCTTTTCCCAGGCCTCAACCACCAGGCGATACCGCTCGTCGTTGGTCAGGAAGCCGCGCTTGTACTGGCGCTCGATCTTCACGATCTCCTTCTCGGTGTTCTCGATGAGACCGTACTTCTTCTCGGGGATGGTCATGTCGTAGATGGACACGGTGAGGGAGCCCCGGGTGGAGAACTTGTAGCCCTTGGCCTTGATGGTGTCCAGCACGCCGGCGGACACGGTGAAGCCGTGCTTGACGATACACTTGTCGATGATCTTGCCCAGCTGCTTCTTGCCGGTGACGAAGTTGATCTCGGGCTCAAACATCTGCTCGGGATCGGTGCGGTCCACAAAGCCCAGATCCTGAGGAATACCCTCGTTGAAGATCAGGCGGCCAACGGTGGTGCGCACCAGCTTATAGCGGGTCTCGCCGTCTACCTCGGCGGAGCGGCGGACCAGAATGGGCACATGGAGCTCCAGCTCGCCCTCGTCGTAGGCCAGACGGGCCTCGATGTCGCTGCCGAAGACATGGAGCACCTCGCGGGGCAGCTGGCCGTCCTCGGTCTCGGCACAGATACCGGCGTAGGTGGGGATGTCGTCCAGAGAGCCGGGGTTCTTGACCCAGATCAGGTCGCCGGGATTGAGGGTACCGGCCTCCAGAGCGGCCTTGACGGCGGCAACGTCGTCATAGGTCTCCTCGGCGGTGTGCTCGGCGTACTTCTCGTAGGTCAGGTAGTAGGAACCCAGCACCATGTCCTGAGTAGGCACGGTGACGGGGCCGCCGTCCTGAGGACGCAGCAGGTTGTTGGCGGAGAGCATCAGCACCCGGGCCTCGGTTTGGGCCTCAGCGGACAGAGGCACGTGGACGGCCATCTGGTCGCCGTCGAAGTCAGCGTTGAAGGCGGTACACACCAGGGGGTGCAGCTTGATGGCGCGGCCTTCCACCAGCACGGGCTCGAAGGCCTGGATGCCCAGGCGGTGCAGGGTAGGCGCACGGTTGAGCATAACGGGGTGGTCCTTGATGACGAACTCCAGGGCGTCCCAAACCTCAGCCTTGCCCTTGTCCACCATCTTCTTGGCGGACTTGATGTTGTTGGCCAGACCATCCTCCACCAGCTTCTTCATGACGAAGGGACGGAACAGCTCGATGGCCATCTCCTTGGGCAGACCGCACTGATAGATCTTCAGCTCGGGGCCAACCACGATAACGGAACGGCCGGAGTAGTCCACACGCTTACCCAGCAGGTTCTGACGGAAGCGGCCCTGCTTACCCTTCAGCATATCGGACAGAGACTTCAGCGCACGGTTGTTGGCGCCGGTGACGGCGCGGCCACGGCGGCCGTTGTCGATGAGGGCGTCCACGGCCTCCTGCAGCATCCGCTTCTCGTTGCGGACGATGATGTCGGGGGCATTGAGCTGGATCAGGCGCTTCAGACGGTTGTTGCGGTTGATCACGCGGCGGTACAGGTCGTTCAGGTCGGAGGTGGCGAACCGGCCGCCGTCCAGCTGCACCATGGGGCGCAGCTCGGGGGGAATGACGGGCAGCACGTCGATGATCATCCACTCAGGCTTGTTGCCGGAGATGCGGAAGGCGTCCACCACTTCCAGACGCTTGACGATGCGGGCCTTCTTTTGGCCGGAGGCGTCCTTCAGCTCGGCGCGGAGCTGGGTGGAGAGCTCCTCCAGGTTGATGTCCTGGAGCAGCTTCTTCACGGCCTCGGCGCCCATGCCGGCCTCAAAGTCGTCCTCATACTTCTCCCGCATATCGCGGTACTCCTTCTCGGAGAGGATCTGGTTCTTGGCCAGGGGGGAGAAGCCGGGATCGGTCACGATATAGCTGGCGAAGTAGAGCACCTTCTCCAGAATGCGGGGGCTGATATCCAGCAGCAGACCCATCCGGGAGGGGATACCCTTAAAGTACCAGATGTGGGACACGGGGGCGGCCAGCTCGATGTGGCCCATGCGCTCACGGCGCACCTTGGCCCGGGTGACCTCAACGCCGCAGCGGTCACAGATCTTGCCCTTGTAGCGGATCTTCTTGTACTTGCCGCAGTGGCACTCCCAGTCCTTGGTGGGCCCGAAGATGCGCTCGCAGAACAGGCCGTCCCGCTCAGGCTTCAGGGTGCGGTAGTTGATGGTCTCCGGCTTCTTGACCTCGCCATAGGACCACTCGCGGATCTGCTCCGGGGAGGCGATGCCAATCTTAATGGCGTCAAATTCAGCGTAACTCATGTTTCTGCTCGACCTCCCTTACTTATTCCATATCGTCATCATCGGAGTAATCGTCCTCCGAATCGGAAAAATCATCGCTGTCGTCGGCAACGGCCAGATCATCGTCGTCGCTGCCTTCCTTGAGGGTGTAGCCCGCGGCGGCAAAGTCGGACTCTCCGCCGGCGTTGTAGCCGTAGAAGTCGTCGTCATCGTCGCGGAACTTGCCGGGCTGGTAGGTATCCTCGTCGTCGTCCTTCAGCTCGATCTCGTTGCCCTGGTCGTCCAGCACCTTCATATCCAGGCACAGGGACTGCAGCTCCTTAACCAGAACCTTGAAGGACTCAGGCACGCCGGGCTTGGGCACGTTGTGGCCCTTGACAATGGACTCGTAGGTGCGCACACGGCCGGTGACGTCGTCGGACTTGACGGTGAGGATCTCCTGCAGGGTGTAGGCGGCGCCGTAAGCCTCCAGGGCCCACACCTCCATTTCGCCGAAGCGCTGGCCGCCGAACTGGGCCTTGCCGCCCAGAGGCTGCTGGGTGACCAGGGAGTAGGGGCCGGTGGAACGGGCGTGGATCTTATCGTCAACCAGGTGGTGCAGCTTGAGGAAGTAGACGTAGCCCACGGTGACGGGGTTGTCGAACCGCTCGCCGGTGCGGCCGTCGTACAGCCAGCTCTTGCCGTCGGGGCGCAGACCGGCCATCTTCAGGGTCTCGGCGATGTCCTTCTCGTCGGCGCCGTTGAAGACGGGGGTGGCCACCTTCCAGCCCAGGGTCTTGGCGGCGTAGCCCAGATGGACCTCCAGCACCTGACCGATGTTCATACGGGAAGGCACGCCCAGGGGGTTCAACACGATGTCCAGAGGAGTGCCGTCGGGCAGGAAGGGCATATCCTCCTGGGGCAGGATGCGGGACACAACACCCTTGTTACCGTGACGGCCGGCCATCTTGTCGCCCACGGAGATCTTACGCTTCTGGGCGATATAGACGCGGACCACCATGTTGACGCCGGGGGAGAGCTCGTCGCCCGCCTCGCGGGTAAAGACCTTCACGTCCACGATGATGCCGCTCTCGCCGTGAGGCACCTTCAGGGAGGTGTCACGGACCTCGCGGGCCTTCTCACCGAAGATGGCGCGCAGCAGGCGCTCCTCGGCGGTGAGGTCGGTCTCGCCCTTGGGGGTGACCTTACCCACCAGAATGTCGCCGGCACGGACCTCGGCGCCTACGCGGATGATGCCGCGCTCGTCCAGATCCTTCAGGGCGTCGTCGCCCACGTTGGGGATGTCCCGGGTGATCTCCTCGGGACCCAGCTTGGTGTCCCGGGACTCGGTCTCGTACTCCTCGATGTGGATGGAGGTGAATACGTCCTCCTTCACCATGCGCTCGTTGAGCAGGATGGCGTCCTCGTAGTTGTAACCTTCCCAGGTCATAAAGCCCATGAGGATGTTCTTACCCAGGGCGATCTCGCCGTTGGAGGTGGAGGGGCCGTCCGCGATGACCTCGCCCTTCTCCACCCGCTGGCCGGCGTTGACAATGGGACGCTGGTTGATACAGGTGCCGTGGTTGGAGCGCAGGTACTTGGTCAGCTTGTACTCCTCCACCCGGCCGCTGTCATAGCGAACGGTGACGTACTGAGCAGACACCTTGGTGACCACGCCGTCTTCCTCGGCCAGAATGGCGACCTCAGAGTCGATACAGTTCTTGTGCTCCTGACCGGTGGCTACGATGGGGGCCTGGGTGGTCAGCAGAGGCACGGCCTGACGCTGCATGTTGGCGCCCATCAGAGCACGGTTGGCGTCGTCGTTCTCCAGGAAGGGGATCATGGCGGTAGCGATGGAGAACATCATCTTGGGGGACACGTCCATGTAGTCCACCTGATCCCGGTCCACATCGATGATCTCGTTGCGGTGACGGCAGGTGATACGGGCGTTCTTCAGACAGCCGTTCTCGTCCAGAGGCTCGGTGGCCTGGGCGATGGTGAACTCGTCCTCCATGTCGGCGGTCATATACTCCACCTGGTCGGTGACCTTGCCGGTGGCCTTATCCACCTTGCGGTAGGGAGCCTCGATGAAGCCGTAGCGGTTGATGCGGGCGTAGGAGGCCAGGTAGGAGATCAGGCCGATGTTGGGACCTTCGGGGGTCTCAATGGGGCACAGACGGCCGTAGTGGGAGTAGTGAACGTCTCGCACATCGAAGGAGGCACGGTCACGGGACAGACCGCCGGGGCCCAGAGCGGACATACGGCGCTTGTGGGTCAGCTCGGCCAGAGGGTTGGTCTGGTCCATGAACTGGCTCAGGGGGGAGGAACCGAAGAACTCCTTGATCGCGGCGGTAACGGGACGGATGTTGATCAGGGACTGGGGGGTGACGATGTCCAGGTCCTGAATGGTCATGCGCTCCCGGATGACGCGCTCCATGCGGGAGAAGCCGATGCGGAACTGGTTTTGCAGCAGCTCGCCCACGCAGCGCAGACGACGGTTGCCCAGGTGGTCGATGTCGTCGGCGTTGCCCACGCCATGGGCCAGGCAGTTGAGGTAATTGATGGATGCCATAATGTCATCCACAATGATGTGCTTGGGAACCAGGTCATCGATGCGGTCCTTGACAGCCTCTTTCAGCTCCTCGCCGGAGTAGTTCTGCAGCAGCTCCTGCAGAACGGAGAAGCGGACCTTCTCGGTGATGCCGCACTCAGCGGGATCAAAGTCCACAAAGCCGGCCATATCCACCATGTTGTTGGAGAAAACCTTCAGCTGAACGCCGCCGTCCAGGTCCAGAATGGCCTCGTTGACGCCCTTGGCTTCCAGCTCACGGGCCCGCTCACGGGTGAGGACCTCGCCGGGCTCGGCCAGGATCTCGCCGGTGGTGGGATCGACCACGGGCATGGCCAGCTTCTGGCCGGACAGACGGGACCAGATGGCCAGCTTCTTGTTGAACTTGTAGCGGCCCACAGCGGACAGGTCGTACCGGCGGGGGTCGAAGAAGAGGGCGTTGAGCAGGCTCTCGGCGGAGTCCACCGTGGGGGGCTCGCCGGGACGCAGCTTGCGGTAGATCTCCAGCAGGGCCTCCTCATAGGTCTTGCAGGCGTCCTTCTCCAGAGTAGCCACGATGCGGGGGTCATCGCCGAACAGGTCCAGGATCTCCTGATCGGTCTTGGGACCCACGGCCCGGATCAGGCAGGTGATGGGCAGCTTGCGGTTCTTGTCGATGCGGACATAGAAGATGTCGCTGAGATCGGTCTCATACTCCAGCCAGGCACCGCGGTAGGGGATGACGGTAGTGGCGTACACCACATTGCCGGTCTTATCCTCAGTGCGGGCGTAATAGATGCCGGGGGAACGGACGATCTGGGAGACGATGACGCGCTCGGCGCCGTTGATGACAAAGGTACCGGCCTTGGTCATCAGAGGGAAATCTCCCATGAAGATCTCCTGCTCCTTCATCTCGTCGGTCTCTTTGTTGCGCAGGCGCACCCACACCTTGATGGGAGCGGCGTACGTGGCGTCCCGGGCCTTACATTCCTCCACGTTGTACTTGGGAGGCTCATCCATGGAGTAGTCGATGAAGGAGAGCTCCAGATTACCGGCATAGTCGGTAATGGAGGCCACATCCTTGAAGACCTCCCTCAGGCCTGTCTCCAGGAACCACTGATAGGAGTTCTTCTGCACCTCCAGCAGGTTGGGCATTTCCAGGATCTCTTCATGGCGGGCGAAGCTTTTGCGGAGGGTCTTGCCGAAGTAGACGTCCTTGACCATCGTAGAAAAAACACCTCGATTTCATTGTCTGGAACCGCCGCCACAGGGGGACGATTCCGGCGAAGGTTGCTGCTTTCCGTCAAATCATACAAAAGGGGCGGTAGGTTACCGGATGCGAACACCCGGATGCGTGGATAAAAATATTCTGATATCCTCTTGCGCTTTCCGCCCTGCTGTGTTAAACTGACCACACAGTGGGGCAGAATGTTCTGACGCAATCGGAAGTTAAGAGCGTTTTAGTATACCATGAAATCATAGGAAAAGTCAACTGCTTTTTAAGAAAATCTGGAGGAATCCAGATTTTTTTCTTATTTTCTCCGGGCAGGGAGGCGAAGCGCATGTCGGAACCGTACAGAGACCCGTATATGGATCAGATCCGGGCGGTCATTCAGGTGTGTGAGGACACCGACGGGATCCTGATTGTGGATCGGGACGGGATCATCCGGGATCACCGCATTGCCATGAACTACTATTGGAAGGCGGAGGAGACGGTGGGCCGCCACATCCGGGAGCTCTATCCGGAGCTGGACGAGGAGAGCAGCACCATCCTCCGCGCCCTGCGTACCGGCCGGGCCATCTACGACCAGCGGCAGGAGATTGTGAACAGCCGGGGGGAGCGGGTGGTGCTGGATGCTACCACCATCCCCATCTCGGTGGACGGACAGGTGGTGGGGGCGGTGGACTGCGCCCGCTTCTATGTGGTGGGCCAGCGCATCGTCCGCGGCGGCCGCCGGGGCGGCCTGTCCACCCTGGATCGGATTATAACCCAGTCTCCCAGGATGGAGGAGCTCAAGCGCCGCATCCGCTCCGCTGCCCAGCTGAACTCCCCGGTGCTGATTTACGGGGAGACGGGCACCGGCAAGGAGCTGGTGGCCGAGGCCCTCCACACCGAGGGGCGGCGGTGCGGCCAGTCCTTCGTGTCCCAGAACTGCGCGGCCATACCCACCAACCTGCTGGAGAGCATGTTCTTCGGCACGGAGAAGGGCAGCTATACCGGCGCGGTGACCCACAAGGGCCTCTTTGAGGAGGCCAACGGCGGCACCCTCTTCCTGGACGAGATCAACTCCATGGACATCTCCCTCCAGGCCAAGCTGCTCAAGGCCCTGGAGGAGAAAAAGGTGCGCCGTCTGGGCGGCAGCCGGGACATCCCCTTTGACGTGCGCATCGTGGCGGCGGTGAACGAGCCGCCGGAGGAGCTGCTCCGCACCGGCCGCCTGCGGGAGGATCTCTTTTACCGCCTCGGGGTGGTGCGCCTGCTCCTGCCGCCCCTGCGGGAGCGGCCGGAGGACATCCCGCTGTTGACAAACCATTTTCTGGAGCAGTATAATCGTTCCATGAAGCGCACCATCCGGGGGGTGACCCCGGGGGCCGACCGAATGCTCCGGCAGTGCCGGTGGCCGGGCAATGTCCGCCAGCTGCGCAACGCGGTGGAGGGGGCCTTTGCCGTGGCGCAGGGGGAGCTGCTGTGCGAGGCGGATCTGGCGGAGAGCCTGGGCACCCGTCCGGAGCCGCCTTCGGAGGCCGCCGCGGCCCTGCCGGACGGCCCCATCTCCCTGAGCCGGGAGGTGGAGCGGTACGAGCGGGAGCTCATCCGCCGGGCCATGGAGCAATACGGTTCCATCTCCGCCGCGGCCCGGAACCTGGGCCTGTCGCGGCAGAATCTGAAATACAAGCTGCAAAAATATGACCTGTAAAAAATTTTGCAGGTGCAAAAAATTTTGACAATTGAGTACGCGGGAGCGGCATTGAACGGGCCGCCGGAAATCCAGCGCCAGAGCGGGACAGCCTGAGCTGTCCCTAGGGGCGGAGGATTTCCGGCGGTTTTTTGTGTGGATTGCCCAACTTTGGCATTCTGCTTGCTAATGAATATCAGACAGATTTGCCCGACGGGCAGAAAGGAAGCGTGGAAATGAGGAGACTTTGGTACAACGGAAAGGTCGTGTCCATGGACGGAGCCATGACCCGGTACGAGGCGGTGGGGGCGGAGGACGACAAGATTGTCTTCCTGGGCACCAGCGCGGACGCCCTGGCCCAGAGCTGGGACGAGAAGAAGGATCTCCAGGGGGCCATGGTGCTGCCCGGCTTCAACGACACCCATCTGCACATGCTCTACTACGCCATGTTCCAGAAAAACGTGGCCCTGTTCGGCGTGGACTCCATCGAGACCATCGTGGAGCGCTGCCGGGAGCGGATTGAGAAGAACCATCCCGACTACCTGCTGGGCATGGGCTGGAACCAGGAGACCATGAAGGAGGGCCGCATGCCCACCCGGGAGGACATGGATCGCATCTCCACCGAGATTCCCGTGTGCATGCTGCGCACCTGCGCCCACATCGCCGCCTGCAACACCGTGATGCTGGAGCGCATCCGGGAGCTGAAAAATGTGGATCCCGAGACCATCAGCCATGTGGACTTCATCAACGGCCTGCTGCGGGAGGACGCCATGCGGCTGTACATGGACGTGATTCCCAAGGCGGACGATGCCTACGTGCGGGAGCTCATTGAGATCGGCCAGCGGGATCTCAATGCCGCCGGCATCACCTGCGTCCACTCCGACGATCTGAAGGTGATTGCGGGGGTGGATCCCATTCACCTCATCGACCTGTTCCGGGAGATGGAGGAGGAGGGGAAGCTGACCGTCCGGGTGTACGAGCAGTGCCTGGTGGATCAGCCCGACTTCGGCCGCCTGCTGGCGGCGCGCAGCGACCCGGACGACCGCACCAGCCTCTTCCGCACCGGCCCCCGCAAGCTGCTTCAGGACGGCTCCCTGGGCGCCAAGTCCGCCGAGATGATCGACGGCTATGTGGACGACCGGAGCAACCACGGCATCCCCATCTACACCGAGGAGGAGCTGTGCGCCTGGATCAAGGCGGCCCACGACCAGCATATGGACGTGGCCGTCCACGCCATCGGCGACCTGGCCTTCCAGAAGGTGTGCGACGCCATCTACAAGGCCCAGGAGGCCAACCCCTGGCCGGATCACCGCCACGGCATTGTCCAC
This sequence comes from Flavonifractor sp. An4, assembly GCF_002161755.1. Taxonomy (NCBI): domain Bacteria; kingdom Bacillati; phylum Bacillota; class Clostridia; order Eubacteriales; family Oscillospiraceae; genus Flavonifractor; species Flavonifractor sp. An4. The sequence continues at coordinate 58,225 of NZ_NFIL01000010.1, forward strand.
GCCCAGACCACATCCCCGGCCCTGCTGCGGCTGATGAAGGTCATGGGCCTGCAGGCCTATATCCAGCCCATCTTCATCGACGCGGACATGAACATCATCGAGGAGCGGGTGGGGGAGCGCCACGCCAAAGACTGCTACAACTGGAAGAGTATGGAGGATCTGGGCATCCGGGTCAGCGGCGGCTCCGACTGCCCGGTGGAGCCCTTCGACGTGCTGGACAACATGCGCGCCGCCATCACCCGGAAGAACCGGGCGGGCACCAAGACCTACCTGCCGGAGCAGGCTCTGAGCGTGGAGCAGGCGGTGCGCCTGTTCACCTCCGACGCGGCCTGGGCCAGCCGGGATGAGGCCGTCCGCGGCACGCTGGAGACCGGCAAGCTGGCCGATCTGGTGGTGCTTGACCAGGATCTGTTTGACATCGAGCCGGACACCTTTCCCCAGGTGAAGGTGCTGGAGACCGTGCTCAACGGAACGACCGTCTACCACGCGGAGCAGTGAGCCCGCTCCGCGCTGTGGAAGAAAAGAGAGGATCTGATTCCATTCATGCTTGGGAGGTAAGAAGATGAACAAGAAAAATTTCTGGAAGGACACTATCATCGTCGGCCTGGCGCTGTTCTCCACCATGTTCGGCGCCGGCAACCTGATCTTCCCGCCCCAGATCGGCCTGTTCAGCGGCGATCAGTGGATGTGGGGCGCCCTGGGCCTGCTGCTGGGCGGCATTGTCCTGCCGGTGCTGGCCCTGTGGGCGGTCAACAATGTGGGCGACAAGTCCCAGGATCTGATGGGCCACGTGTCCCCCTGGTTCTACAACGCCTACTACCTGATCGGCTGCTCCTTCATCGCCATGGGCTCCACGCTGCCGCGCAGCGCGGCCACCACCCATGAGATGGCCATCCAGCCCCTGCTCCCCAATGTGCCCATCTGGATCACGGTTATCGTGTTCTTCGTGCTGGTGTACTTCTTCGCCTGCGACCCCAACTCCGTGATCGACAAGCTGGGCAAGTACATGACCCCCATTCTGGTGGTGCTCCTGGCCATCGTGCTCATCAAGGGCGTCATCTCCCCGCTGGGCACCCCGGTTGACACCGGCATTGGCGGCGGCGCCTTTGGCGACGCCATCCTCACCGCCTACAACACCGGCGACCTCACCGTGGGCATCATGTTCGCCAGCGTGATCCTGCTGGATCTCCGCCGCCGGGGCTACAATGGCCAGGAGAGCAAGAAGGGCGGCTTCATGGCCGGCATCATTTGCATTGTGGTTCTCTTTGCGGTGTATGGCACCCTGACCTACATCGGTGCCTGCGCCAGCGGCGTCTATCCCCAGGACACCGCCCAGACCGCCCTGCTCTCCGGCATTATCCAGGACATCATGGGCCCCGTGGGCATGGCCTGCCTGGGCGGCGCGGTGGCTCTGGCCTGCCTGACCACCGCAGTGGGCATCGGCACCACCTGTGTCGGCTTCTTCTATGACTTCTTCAAGAAGAAAATCCCCTACAAAGTCCTGATGCTCATCGCCTGCCTCATCGGTGTGTTCATGGGCATCACCGGCGTGCAGAACATCGTCAACTACGTCACCCCCATTTTCCTGGTGGTCTACCCGGCCCTGATCGTGAATACCGTGCTGGGCCTGCTCAACAAATTCCTGCCCAACGACGGCTTCTACAAGGGCGGCGTGCTCATGGCCGCGGTGGTGAGCCTGGGCGACGCGGTGCTCAGCGTCAACCCCAACATCGGCTGGCTCCAGAGCTTCATGGATCTGTTCCCCTTCTCCGGCCTGGGCTTTGCCTGGGTGGTTCCCACCATCATCGGCATGGTCGTGGGCGCCATCATCTGCCGCGGCAAGCCCAAGTATCAGCCCCTGCCCGACCCTGCTGAGGTGTCCGCGCAGGAGAAGTAAGCCAGTCCCGGGGTGCCCGGGAACCGCTCCTCTCGGGAGGCGGAGACGCATCTGTCTCCGCCTCCCTGTCATTTCTGACGGGAGAGGGGCCCAAAGCCTTGCAAATTCTAGCAAAATTCTGCTTGACTTCAATTTTTCATTATGATATAATCCCAAATTGCGCAGGTGTGCCTGCCAAAGGGGAAATTCTGCCCTGAAACAGGGCGCTTTTTCCGAGAAATCAAGGGATGGGAGGCGTTGCCGTATGCTGTCGGAGCTCAAGCAGGGCGCCAGGGTGGCCGGGGTCAAGCAGACCCGCCGTGCCATCGACGATGGGCGGGCCGCCCGTGTTTTTCTCGCCCAGGACGCCGATCCGGCGCTCACCGGCCCGGTGGAGGAGCTGTGCCGGGAGAAGGACATCCCGGTGGAGCGGGTGTCCCAGATGAAGGAACTGGGCTCCGCCTGCGGCATCGCCGTGGGCAGCGCCGTAGCCGCGCTGCTGCACTGATTTTGGTTTTAACGGTATAATTTTTGATTATTCCGTTAAAATATATTTCTCAGAAACAAAGAAAGGAGGAAAACCATGCCTACGTTTAACCAGCTCGTTCGCAAGGGACGCGAGGCCGTGACCTACAAGTCCAATTCTCCTGCTATGCAGAAGGGCCTGAACACCCTGAAGAACCGCGAGACCGACCTGCCTTCTCCCCAGAAGAGAGGTGTGTGCACCGCTGTTCGTACCTCCACCCCGAAGAAGCCTAACTCCGCTCTCCGTAAGATCGCCCGTGTGCGTCTGACCAACGGCTACGAAGTGACCGCTTACATTCCCGGTGTTGGTCACAACCTGCAGGAGCACTCCGTGGTCATGATCCGCGGCGGCCGTGTTAAGGACCTGCCCGGTGTTCGTTACCACATCATCCGCGGCACTCTGGATGCTCAGGGCGTTGCCAACCGTATGCAGGGCCGTTCCAAGTACGGCGCCAAGCGGCCCAAGGCCGGCAAGAAGTAATTATAACGATTACTTCCAACCACGCTGCAAGCTTGCAGCAACATGAAATGAACTAATGCGCAATCGCGCAAGGCAGTTGTCCTTGCAGAGGCGCTTCCTATACAATAGGGGCGTTTTCCTGTGAGGCACTGGACAAGCAGGCACTTGTCTTACACGGGGGCGTTTGAAACGCCTTCGAGTACCTATGAAATCATACTATGAAGGAGGGAAGCAAAGTGCCCAGAAGAGGAAACGTACCCAAGCGGGAGGTTCTGCCCGATCCTATCTACAATTCCGTCCTGGTGACCAAGCTGGTCAACAGCATCATGCTGGACGGTAAGAAGGGCGTGGCCCAGAAGGTGGTCTACGGAGCTTTCGATATCATCAAGGAGAAGACCGATAAGGATCCCCTGGACGTGTTCACCACTGCGCTGGAGAACATCATGCCGTCCCTGGAGGTCAAGGCCCGCCGCGTGGGCGGCGCCACCTACCAGGTGCCCATCGAGGTTCGGCCCGAGCGCCGTCAGACCCTGGGTCTGCGGTGGCTCACCAACTACTCCCGCAGCCGCAGCGAGAAGACCATGAAGGAGCGTCTGGCCGGCGAGATCATGGATGCCTCCAACAACCTTGGCTCCGCAGTCAAGAAGCGTGAGGACACCCACAAGATGGCCGAGTCCAACAAGGCGTTCGCTCACTATCGCTGGTAAGGAGTTAGAGTATGCCTAGGAAAGTTACCTTAGAGAATACCAGAAATATCGGCATCATGGCTCACATCGATGCCGGTAAGACCACTACCACCGAGCGCATCCTCTACTACACCGGTGTAAACTACAAGATCGGTGAGACCCATGATGGTACCGCCACCATGGACTGGATGGCTCAGGAGCAGGAGCGCGGCATCACCATCACTTCCGCTGCTACCACCTGTTACTGGAAGGGGTCTAAGAACCAGTTCCCCCAGACCCGTATCAACATCATCGACACCCCGGGCCACGTGGACTTCACCGTAGAGGTGGAGCGCTCCCTGCGCGTGCTGGACGGTTCCGTGACCGTCATGTGCGCCAAGGGCGGCGTTGAGCCTCAGTCCGAGACCGTGTGGCGTCAGGCCGACCACTACAAGGTCCCCCGCATGATCTACGTCAACAAGATGGACATCATGGGCGCTGACTTCTACAACGTGCTCCGCATGATCCACGACCGCCTGAAGTGTAACGCCGTGCCCATCCAGCTCCCCATTGGCTCCGAGGATACCTTCAAGGGCATCATCGACCTGGTGGAGATGGACGCCGACATCTACTACGATGAGCTGGGCAAGGATATGCGCGTGGAGGAGATCCCCGCCGACATGATGGAGCTGGCTCAGGAGTACCGCACCAAACTGGTGGACGCCTGCGCCGACATCGATGACGAGATCATGGAGCTGGCCCTGGAGGAGAAGCCCATCCCCGAGGATATGCTGCGCCGCGCTCTGCGTAAGGGTACCATCGAGAACCTGCTGGTTCCCGTGACCTGCGGTACCTCTTACCGCAACAAGGGCGTGCAGAAGCTGCTGGATGCCATCGTGGACTTCATGCCCTCTCCTCTGGACATCCCCGCCATCAAGGGGGTCAACCCCGAGACCGACGAAGAGGACGAGCGTCCCGCCGACGACAACGCCCCCTTCTCCGCTCTGGCGTTCAAGATCATGACCGACCCCTATGTGGGCCGTCTGTCCTTCTTCCGTGTGTACTCCGGTAAGCTGTCTACTGGCTCTTCCGTGCTCAACAGCACCAAGAACCAGAAGGAGCGTATGGGCCGCATCCTGCAGATGCACGCCAACCACCGTGAGGACATCGAGGAAGTTTTCTCCGGCGATATCGCCGCCGCCGTGGGCCTGAAGAACACCACCACCGGCGACACCCTGTGCGATGAGAAGGCTCCCATCATCCTGGAGTCCATGGAGTTCCCCGATCCCGTGATCCGCGTCGCCATCGAGCCCAAGACCAAGGCTGGTCAGGAGAAGATGGGCCTGGCGCTGGTGAAGCTGGCTGAAGAGGACCCCACCTTCCGTACCTGGACTGACGAGGAGACTGGTCAGACCATCATCGCCGGCATGGGCGAGCTCCACCTGGAGATCATCGTGGACCGTCTGCTCCGCGAGTTCAAGGTGGAGGCCAACGTTGGCGCTCCCCAGGTCGCCTACAAGGAGACCATCAAGAAGTCTGTCGAGCAGGACACCAAGTATGCCCGTCAGTCCGGCGGTAAGGGCCAGTACGGTCACGTCCGCATCACCATCGAGCCCAACGAGCCCGGCAAGGGCTATGAGTTCCTCAACGAGATCACCGGCGGCGTCATCCCCAAGGAGTATATCCCCGCGGTCGACGCCGGTATCCAGGGCGCCATGCAGGCGGGTATCCTGGCCGGTTATCCCGTGGTGGACGTGAAGGTCCACCTGACCTTCGGTTCTTACCACGAGGTCGACTCCTCTGAAATGGCGTTTAAGATCGCCGGCTCCATGGCCTTCAAGGAGGCCATGCGCAAGGCCAACCCGGTCCTGCTGGAGCCCGTGATGAAGGTCTCCGTCATCGTGCCCGACGAGTATCTGGGCAACGTCATTGGCGACCTGACCAGCCGCCGCGGCATGATCCAGGGCCAGGAGAGCCGTCCCGGCGCCACTCAGGTGGACGCTCTGGTGCCTCTGGCCAGTATGTTCGGTTACGCCACTGACCTGCGTTCCTCCACTCAGGGCCGCGGCCAGTACTCCATGGAGCCCCACAGCTATGTGGAGATTCCCAAGAGCATTGCCGACAAGATCATTGCCGAGCGGGGCCGCAAGGACGACTAATTTTCGTTCCGAGCCAATTCCCGCAACAAAAGTATTGCTTTTTATTCTGCAATGCTATACAATATTTTCGCATTTATGTGGAAATGACCCTATCCCAACTTGAGTAATTAAGGAGGACACTTAAAATGGCTAAGGCTAAATTTGAGCGTACCAAGCCCCATGTCAACATTGGCACCATCGGCCACGTTGACCACGGCAAGACCACTCTGACCGCTGCTATCACCAAGTATCTGGCTCTGAAGGGTCAGGCCCAGTACGAGGACTACTCCAGCATCGATAAGGCTCCCGAGGAGCGCGAGCGCGGCATCACCATCAACACTGCCCACGTGGAGTACGAGACCGACAAGCGTCACTATGCCCACGTTGACTGCCCGGGCCACGCCGACTATATCAAGAACATGATCACCGGCGCTGCTCAGATGGACGGTGCTATCCTGGTTATCGCCGCCACCGACGGCCCCATGGCTCAGACCCGTGAGCACATCCTGCTGGCCCGTCAGGTGGGCGTGCCCGCCATCGTGGTCTTCCTGAACAAGTGCGATCAGGTTGACGACGAGGAGCTGCTGGAGCTGGTGGAGATGGAGGTCCGCGAGGTCCTGTCCAAGTACGAGTTCCCCGGCGACGATCTGCCCATCATCAAGGGTTCCGCTCTGAACGCTCTGACCTGCGAGTCCGGCAACCCCGACGATCCCGACTTCGCCTGCATCAAGGAGCTGATGGACGCTGTCGACGATTATATCCCCACTCCCGCCCGTAACGACGACCTGCCCTTCCTGATGCCCGTCGAGGACGTGTTCACCATCACTGGCCGTGGTACCGTTGCTACCGGCCGTGTGGAGCGTGGCGTCATCAAGATGAACGAGGAAGTCGAGATCGTTGGCCTGACCGACGAGAAGAAGAAGACCGTCGTCACCGGCATCGAGATGTTCCGCAAGCTGCTGGACTACGCTGAGGCTGGCGACAACATCGGCACCCTGCTGCGCGGCGTTGCCAAGACCGACATCGAGCGTGGCCAGGTTCTGTGTAAGCCCGGCTCCATTCACCCCCACACCAAGTTCGTGGGCCAGGTGTACGTCCTGAGCAAGGACGAGGGCGGCCGTCACACCCCCTTCTTCAACAACTATCGTCCTCAGTTCTACTTCCGTACCACCGACGTGACCGGCGTCATCACTCTGCCCGAGGGCACCGAGATGTGTATGCCTGGCGATAACGTCGACATGAAGGTCGAGCTGATCACCCCCATCGCCATCGAGAAGGGCCTGCGTTTCGCTATCCGTGAGGGTGGCCGCACCGTGGGTTCCGGCGTTGTTATCGACATCGAGGAGTAATTCTCCTTTTGCAAGAAGACCTGCCGCAAGGCAGGTCTTCTGCATTTTAGGAGGGTGTCCGCCCGAAGGAAAGCGTTATTGTCAACATTGAGGAGTCATTTGCTCCATTCAGAAGAGAGCCAGCGAAACGCTGGCTCTTTTCTTTTGGCAATCTTTTGAGGGGCTTGTCTGTGTGGAAAAGCTATGATAGAATAGCCGCAGAAAGGAAGTATGTCATGCTAACCAATATCACAAATATTTCTCCCGAAGAAGCCGAAGAGACGATTCAGACTGTAACCGGCTTTTTCAATGACCTGAATCTGCAGAAGATCATTACCATCATTCTGCTCTTTGTGGGCTGCATGGTGGTCATGAAAATCATCCTCCGTCTGACCGACCGGGCCTTCCTCCGTCTGGAGATGGAGAAGAGCCTCCATACCTTTATTCATGCCGCTCTGCGGGTCATTCTGTGGCTCATTACCGTGTGCATCGTGCTGGACTACATCGGCGTGCCTATGACCAGCCTGGTGGCGGTGCTGGGCGTGATCGGTTTGGCCGTATCCCTAGCCATTCAGGGGACCTTGTCCAATTTAGCGGGAGGCATTCAGGTGCTGGTGTCCAAGCCCTTCAAAGCGGGGGACTATGTGGAGGCCGGCGGCGTCAGCGGTACGGTAAAGGAAGTGGGCCTGGCCTATACCAAGCTGAGTACCATCGACAACAAGGTGATTTCGGTACCCAACGGCCAGATCTCCGCTGAAAAGATCATCAACTATACCACGGCGGAGCAGCGGAGGGTGGACTTGAAGTTTACCACCTCCTATGACGATGCGCCAGAAAAGGTGATTGCCGCCATCAAGGGAGTCATCGGCGCCCATCCTAAGGCTCTGTTTACACCGGAACCCTTTGTCCGGGTGTCGGCCTATCTGGACAGCAGCATCGAGTACAGTGTCCGGGTATGGTGCGCTACCGCAGATTATTGGGATCTGTACTACGATCTGCTGGAACAGGTCAAAGCTGCCTTTGACGCCCAGGGCATTGAAATTCCCTACAACCATTTGAATGTGCATCTGATTCGGGAGCAACAACAGGGTGAGTGACAGCGGAAGAGAGTAAGCAGCGGGTGGCTTGCTTCATCTCTATGTGCCTATGAAAAATGGCCGCGAAAGCGGCCATTTTTTGTAGGGTGCCGATGGTTTTAAGCTGCTGCCTCATCTAGCCTGGCATCTCCAGCCCATGGATAAACCCGCCCAGCTGGGGGGAGAGCACATCTCCGCCGATGACGGTATTCTTGTAAATCAGCAGTCCGGCCTGGATGCCGGTTTCCCCCGTAGGGTAATTGCTGATTTCATAGGTATACCGTTTGACCCGCTTGCCGCAATATTCGGTCAGATCGAAGCCCTGGGAGGATTGGAGCTCCAGGTATTGGGTGTAGCTGTCATCGAAGGACTCCGGAATGAGTAGTTCCTCTACAGCAGAGGGCTCTTGGGAGACCTGCCACCCATAGCTTTCCAGATATGCAATCCGGTCTTCATTGGATTTGACGCCGGTGGGACTGACCACGCCAGAGACCGCCGTATCCCGGCCGCCCAAACCTGCCGCAGTCAGCAGGACCCCGCAGACTACCACAGCAGCGGCGGCCACAGCCAGTATAGGCCCTTTACGGACCCTGGCGGTAATAATAAACACAGCGCAACGCCCCTTTCCCAAAGTACTGATACTCAAAGAGTATGTGCCTATGGTGCCGGTTATGACGGAAAAGGGGAAAGCTGATGAGGAGGTACGTCATTGGAACGTCTGGATAAAATTTTGGCCAATACGGGCCGGTGGTCCCGGAAGGAAGTCCGGGAACTGGTGCGGGCCGGGCGAGTAGCGGTAAATGGTGTCCCGGTTCATTCTCCGGAGGAAAAATGGGATCCCGCCGCCGAATTTGCGGTGGACGGTGTTTCCGTTTCCGGGGAGCGCATGGTCTATCTCATGCTCCATAAGCCGGCTGGATTGGTGTCCGCCACCGAGGACCCCAAACAGCCTACGGTACTGGAACTGCTGCCCGACCACCTAAAACGGGTGGGGCTATTTCCGGCAGGTCGGCTGGACAAGGATACCGAGGGCCTGTTGCTGCTTACCAATGACGGTGTGCTTGCCCACCGGCTGCTGGCACCCCGACGTCATGTGGATAAGACCTATTTTGTCCAGGTGGAAGGGCAGTTGGATGAGACGGATGTAGAGGCTTTTTCCGCCGGGATGACCTTGGGAGACGGGCTGGTGTGTATGCCTGCCGGCCTGGAGGTGCTGGGGCAGCCTGATACTGCCATCGTTACTCTGCGGGAAGGAAAATATCACCAGATCAAGCGGATGCTGGCCAGCCGGGGCAAGCCGGTGCGCTACCTCAAACGCCTCACCATGGGCCCGCTGAAACTGGACCCTGCATTGAAGCGGGGAGAATGGCGACCTCTGACCGAGGAAGAGATGGCGGCATTGCGTCTGACAGCGGGAGTATGAGCGGAGGTTCTCCCCAGAGTTGGAAATTTTTTGCGTCTTTTAGTCAATATCACCAAAAAACTTTGAAAAAGCTATTGAAAAGAGCAAAAAGAACCGGTATAATAGTGACTGTTGAATGAACAGTTGCGTCAAGAACTGTCTGAAGAGAAAATAGGGCACTCAGCCCGTGTGTGTTGCGTGTAATAGACAGAGTATCCCAAAGTGGGGATTAATATAAGGAGGCATACAACCATGTCCAGCAGAATTTTCCAAAGCGTTGTCTTACAGATGAAAGACAGCACCGAACGGGCCATTGGCGTGATCGATTCTGAGGGAACGGTTGTGGCCTGCAACGAACTCAGCTGTATTGGGGAACACTGGCCTGGTGCAGTTGAGGCGGTAAACCGGGGCGAGGGAGACACCGTCCGCTTTGAGGGCCGTACCTTTAAGGCACTGGCCGGCTGGGGTTCCCAGTTTGACTATGCGGTCTTTGTCAAGGGTGAGGATGCCGAGGCTACTATGGTTTGTTCCATGGCTACGGTGGCCCTCAACGGCGCCAAGACCTATTATGAGGAGAAGCACGACAAGGCTACCTTTGTCAAGAATATTATTTCCGACAATATCCTTTTGGGTGATATCTATGTTCGGGCCAAGGAGCTGCACTTTGTCTCCGAGGCGCCTCGGGCGGTCTTCCTGATCCGTCAGGTGGAGACCACCGATCCGGCCCTCATTGACGTGGTTCACGCCCTGTTCCCCGACAAGCAGGTGGATTTCGTGCTCTCCATCAGCGAGACCGACGTGGCCCTCATCAAGCAGCTCAATGATGGGGCTGAGACCCGGGATCTGCACAAGATCGCCAAGCAGATCGAGGACAAGATCAACGAGGAGCTCCATATCCGGGTGGTCATCGGTATTGGCACCATCGTGGGCCATATTCGGGAACTGGCCCGGGCCTACAAGGAGGCCGGTATTGCCATTGATGTGGGCCGGGTGTTCGACACCGAGAAGAGCATCATCAACTATGAGAACCTGGGCATTGGCCGGTTGATTTACCAGCTGCCCACCACTCTGTGTGAGATGTTCCTTCAGGAGGTCTTTAAGAAGAATCCCATCGACGCACTGGATCAGGAGACCCTGTTCACCATCAACAAGTTCTTTGAGAACAACCTGAACGTGTCTGAGACTGCCCGGAAGCTCTTCGTTCACCGGAATACCCTGGTATACCGGCTGGAGAAGATCAAGAAGCTCACCGGCCTGGACCTGCGGGAGTTTGACGATGCCATCACCTTCAAGGTGGCTCTGATGGTTAAGAAGTATCTGATTTCCCGCGGTATCGACAACTAAAAGAAACCATATCAGCCGCAGAGGACGTCGGTGACGACGTCTTCTGCGGCACGTGAGTTTGTCCCCAATCCTGTAAATGAGGTACACAGCGTGATACGTCTGATCGATATTCAAAAGTCCTATGACAACGGGACCAAGGCCCTGAAAGGGGTCAATCTGCGCATTGACGACGGAGAATTCGTCTTTTTGGTGGGTCCTTCCGGCTCCGGTAAATCCACCATTCTGAAGCTGATTACCGCTGAGATCGCCCCCACCGGCGGGCGGCTCATGGTCAACGGCTATAACCTGAACAACATTACGCCTCGGCAGGTGCCCTATATGCGGCGCACGCTGGGGGTTATTTTCCAGGACTTCCGCCTGATCGACAAGAAAACCGTGAAGGAAAATCTGGTCTTTGCCATGCAGGCGGTGGGTGCCTCTTCCCGGGAAATCCGCAAGCGGGTGGCCTATGTGCTGGATCTGGTGGGTCTGCTGGAGAAGGGAGATCAGCGCCCCGACCAGCTCTCCGGCGGTGAGCAGCAGCGTGTGGCCATCGCCCGGGCTCTGGTGAACAATCCCCAGATGATCATTGCCGACGAGCCCACCGGCAACCTGGACCCCATGCGCTCTCTGGAGATCATGATGCTGCTGGAGCGCATAAACGAGCTGGGCACCACCGTGCTGGTGGTCACCCACGAACGGGAACTGGTCAACCGCTTCTCCAAGCGAGTGGTGGCCATCGAAAACGGCAGGATCATCAGCGACGAGACAGGCGGGTATTACAACAATGAGACAACGATATAATTTTGGCTATCTGTTTTCCGAGGGCTTTCACAGTATTTTTACCCACGGATTTATGTCCTTTGCGGCAGTGTGCATGATTGTGTGCTGTCTGCTTATCATGGGTTCCTTCTCTTTGGTGGCGGTAAACGCCCAGCACAACTTCTCCGACCTGGAGCAGGAGAACCAGTTTACTGCGTACATCGATGAGACCCTTTCTCAGGAGGAGGCCCGTGCCCTTCAGGATGATATTGAGGCTGTGCCCAATGTGGCGCGGGCTGAGTTTGTTACCAAGGAAGAGGCTCAGGAGGAATTTGAGGCTGACTACGAAGGCAACCCCCTCTTTGAGGGCCTGCCCTCCAGCGTATACCGGGACCGGTTCCACATCTATCTGGAGGACATCAGCAAGTTGTCCGAGACCGAGACGGCGGTAAAGCAGGTGACGGGTGTGGCCTCCACCAAGTCTGCCCCTGAGATCGCCGAGGGCTTTACGGTCATCCGCAATATTGCCGGCGGTGTGGCCCTGATCCTGGTGGCTATTCTGCTGCTGGTGAGCCTGTTTATCATCTCCAATACCATCAAGCTGGCCACCTTTAACCGGCGGGAGGAGATCGCTATCATGAAGATGTGCGGTGCCACCAATGCCTTTGTGCGCTGGCCCTTTGTCTTTGAAGGCATGATCCTGGGCGTCACCGGCGCGGTGGTTGGCTTCTTCCTCCAGTGGGGGGTATATACCCTGGTCAGCCGTGCCATCGGCGGTACGGACACCATCGACCTCATCAAGGTGCTGCCGTTCCAGCCCATGGCCCTGTGGGTGTTTGGGGCCTTCCTGATTACCGGCCTGCTTATCGGTGTGGTGGGCTCCATGTTGGCCATCCGCAAGTTCCTGCAGGTGTGATCCGCCTGCGTCATCCGGAATAAGGAGACCTTATGAGACGGAAACATCCCAGACTCCGGCTTTTGTGCGGGGTGCTGGTTCTGGCATTGTGTACATCGGCTGCCACCCAGGTGGGGGCGGTGACTCAGAGCGAGATCGACGCGCTGAAAAAGGAACAGCAGGAGAGTCAGGCCAAGCAAGCGGCGCTGAAAGACCAGCTGTCCGATATCAAAGAGGAGCAGGCCGCCGCACAGCAGAAGCGGCAGATTCTGACCCAGCAGTTGGACGCCATCAACGCTGAGATTGCCAACATCGATGCCCAGATCTCCTACTATGACGGAGAGATCGCCCAGAAAGAAGTGGAGCGGAAAGAAGCGGAGGCCCGGGAGGCGGAGCAGTACGACCTGTTCTGCCAGCGGGTACGGATGATGGAGGAACAGGGAACGGTGTCCTACTGGTCCATCCTCTTCAACGCCGACAGCTTTTCTGATCTGCTGGATCGCATCGCTGACGTGGACGCGGTGATGGCCTATGACAACCAGATTATGGACCAGCTTGTCGCCACCCGGCAGGAGCTGGAGCGGGTCCAGGGAGAACTGGAGAGTGCCCGAGCCGAGGAGCAGGAGGCCCGTGACCAGCAGGAAGCGAAAAAGGCGGAGCAGCAGGCCAAGGTGGCAGAAGCCCAGAAGCTGCTGGATCAGATCAACGCGGATGCCGCCGAGGTCAACCGGCAGCTGGAGGCAGAGGATGCCGCCGCTGCCAGCATTCAGGCTGAGATCACCCGAAAGCAGAAACAGCTGGAGGAGGAACGGAAACAGCAGAATGTGACCCTGCCGCCCACCGGTTCGGGATACCAGTGGCCCCTGCCCAGCAGCTGTCTGACCCTCACCTCTGCCTTTGGCTATCGCATTCATCCCATCAGTGGCCAGGCCCACAGCCATACCGGCATTGATGTGTCGGCGGCAGGAGGCACCCCCATCTATGCCACCAAGGGCGGGCAGGTCATCATGTCGGAGTATGGCTCCGGCGCCAACTGGTCCTACGGTAACTTTGTGGTCATCGACCATGGAGACGGCACCACCAGCCTGTATGCTCATATGAGTTCCCGGGCGGTGAGCGAAGGACAGTTGGCAAACCAGGGGCAGACCATTGGATATGTGGGCAATACGGGCAATTCCAAAGGCAATCACCTGCATCTGGAGGTGCGGGTTGGCGGTCGGCGAGTGGACCCGGAGGGCTGCTTCCCCGGCTTGTCCAATTCCTTTATTCGGGCCTATAATTGGTAAGCGACAGACCTACGGCACAGACAGATAAGGAGAAAAATTGTGGCAAAAAGCGGAAAGAAAACCAATCAGAAAAACTCCACAAAGAAGGTAGAACCCCGGCGCGTGGTAGTTGGCGTCCTGGCAGCGGTATTGGCGCTGCTGATGCTGCTGCCCATGGTCAGCATGATTATCAGCAGCGCAGGAGCTGTGACCCAGAGTGAGATCGATGCTCTGAAAAAGGAGCAGGAGGAGAGTCAGGCCAAACAGGATGCCCTGAAAGATCAGCTGGCTGATCTTGAGGTCGATCAGGCTGCTGCCCAGGAAAAGCGGCAGCTGCTGACCGAGCAGCTCAATGCCATCAATGCTGAGATTGCCAACATTGACGCCCAGATCTCCTACTATGACGGAGAGATTGCCCAGAAGGAAGAGGAGCGTAAGGAGGCGGAGGCTCGGGAAGCGGAGCAGTACGACCTGTTCTGCCAGCGGGTGCGGATGATGGAGGAACAGGGGACGGTGTCCTACTGGTCTATCCTCTTCAATGCCGAGAGTTTCTCCGACCTGCTGGACCGCATTGCCGATGTGGATGCGGTCATGGCATACGACAATGAGGTCATGGACCAGCTGATTGCTACCCGAGAGGAGCTGGAGCGGGTCCAGGGCGAGCTGGAGAGTGCACGGGCAGAGGAGCAGGCAGCCAAGGAACAGCAGGAGGCCAAGAAGGCCGAACAGCAGGCCAAGGTGGCTGAGGCTCAGGCCCTTGTGGATCAGATCAACGCGGATACAGCCGAGGTTAACCGCCAACTGGATGCGGAGAGCGCCGCAGCTTCTGAGATCCAGGCAGAGATCGCCCAGAAGCAGAAGCAGCTGGAGGAGGAGCGGAAGCAGAACAATATCGTGATCTCCTCGGAGACTGGTTATCTGTGGCCCCTGCCCGGATATTACCGTCTCAGCTCTCTGTTTGGTTACCGCATCCACCCCATCACCGGTGTGGCCCACAGTCACACCGGCATTGATATCCCCGCGTCGGGTGGAACGCCTATTCTGGCTGCCAAGAGCGGGCAGGTGGTCACCTCTGCCTATCACTACTCCTACGGCAACTATGTGGTCATCGACCACGGCAACGGTAACTCTACCCTGTATGCCCATATGAGTTCCCGTGCGGTGAGCGAGGGCCAGATGGTAACCCAGGGGCAGGTGATCGGTTATGTGGGTACCACCGGCAGTTCTACCGGCAATCATCTCCACTTTGAAGTGCGGGACAACTATACGCGGGTGGATCCGGAGAGCAAATTCCCGTCGCTGAATTTGACTCCCCCGTGGTAAAATTGAATGGTACATGAGGGCGGAGGGGGCAACCCCTCCGCCCTTCTTTGCTTATTACGTTCAGAAAGATTAACTATTAAAAGTCAAGCCCCAAAATGAATGGTGGTGGTGAAAAAGGATAGCTCAAAAAAGGTATAGCAAAGCTAAGGTCTTGTCAGACCTCTGCTGGCTATTCAAGTAGTTGCCCTCAAGCTGCCGAGCAATATGGCTGCCTGGATTTCTCCATAGCAAATATTAGACGAACCAACTTTTTTGTAGCATGAGAAAGCGCGACATTGTAGTGTTTGCCCTCCGCACGCTTCTTAGCAAGATAGGCAGCAAAGGTCGGATCCCAGTGGCAGACATACTTGGTCGCGTTGTAAAGAGCGTAGCGTAGGTATCGAGAGCCACGCTTTTCCATGTGTGGGTAGCAATTCTTGAGTTGTCCAGACTGGTAAGTTGAGGGCGACATCCCAGCGTAGGCCAACAGCTTGTCCGGGGAATCAAAACGAGTGAAGTCACCAACCTCAGCAAAAATCATGGCAGCCATTCGGAATCCAATCCCTGGGATAGTGGTAATGGGAGAATTAAGTTCATCCATAATGGCTTGAATTTGCTTTTCAATTTCAGCAATTTCGTCGTCCAGTTCTCGGATGAGCCGGATGGTGTGCTGCAATTCAAGAGACTTGGCAGGCATCCAGGAGCCAATAGAATTTCTGGCGGCATCCCGGATTTCAAGAGCCATGTCCCGTTTGTAGTGGCCTTTAGAGGCGGTTTCGAGCAGTGTTTTCAGCCTCGTCAAATGAGCTGCGGCAATTTGTTTGGCACCGGAGAATTCTTCCAGTAAGGTGTAGACAGAAGCAGTATGCAGAGAAGGAACCAGCTTTTCCAGTTCGGGGAACAGGATGCAGACCAGTCGGGAGACAGAACTTTTCAGCTTGGCACGCTCCTTCACCTTGTCAAAACGGTATCTGGTCAGTGACTTTAATTCCTCGTTGTGGTATGCTGTATCTGTGTAGGGCTTGAGGCCCGCATCGGATAACAGCATAGTGGCAATCGTTCGTGCATCCACCCGGTCGGTTTTGGTCTTTCTGAGACTGAGGCTTTTTCGGTAAAGGTTTGTGCGCAAGGGATTCAAGACATAGGTGGGTAGACCGTTGTCGAGAAGGAACCCGAGCAGATTGTAGCTGTAATGTCCGGTCGCCTCAAGCCCTACTTTTATTTTGTTCTGCGTGTTGGCGCAATCCTGGATTCGTTGTAACAGATAGTGAAACCCATCCATGTTGTTGGGGATAGTGAACACATCTGCCAGGACTTCGCCCTCAGAGTTGACGATAAAGCAATCGTGTTTATCCTTTGAGACATCGATACCAACAGAAATCACCATAACAAATCCCTCCAGCGGTAAATATGTGATGCTGCATCCACAGTGCGCCTTACTTTTGTAGCCTTGTTCCACATAAACCGTCTGGCGGTATTTAACTGATCAACAAAAGTGTAAGGGGCTGTGGTTGGAACCTTTCTTGAGCCATCTTGTGGTAGGAGATGATCACCAATCCACAGCATCCCTTACAGTGTAGCACAGCCCTTGGAGAGGGGCTTTAATAACTACTACTCTATAATACAAGGAAATGATACAGTATGCGAACCAAACGCTTCTCCGCCCTCCATCTGATCATCCTGCTGCCGGTCACCATGCTCCTGACGGCAGGGGTGCTGCTGGCTGTTTTCTATGGGATCTTTGGCAAGGAGGGTCTGTCCCTGTTGGAGGGCCTCTACTTGGTCAACAGCCGGTTTGTGGGAGAGTACGATGAGACGCAGGTGGTGGATTCTGCCCTGAGCGGTATGGTGGACGGTCTGGGAGACCGGTGGAGCTACTACCTCACAGAGGAGGAGTATGAGGCACAGAACCAGCGCCGCACCAACCAGTATGTGGGCATCGGTGTTACAGTGAACTATGAGTCGGAAGATGGCCTGACCATTGTAGAGGTAACAGAAGGCGGTCCTGCGGAGGCTGCCGGCCTCCAGAGCGGTGAAGTGATTGCCGCGGTGGACGGCTTCTCACTGGCCGGCGAGGCCCGCTATGAGGGTGCTGAGCGTATCCAGGGCGAGGAGGGGACAACTGTTACCCTGGAGGTTCTGGGAACCGACGGGGAGACCCGCACGGTGGAGGTGACCCGGGCCAGCCTGGACAGCGATCCGGTCACAGCCAAGATGCTGGAGGGCAATGTGGGCTATGTGGCCCTGGCCAATTTCTATGACCACAGCGCTGACCGATTGAAGGAAGAGGTGACCCGTCTCCAGGAAGAGGGCGCCGAGGCGCTGGTATTTGATATGCGCAACAACGGAGGCGGTTACCTCAGTGAGCTGACCGAAATGCTGGACTTCCTGCTGCCCGAGGGACCCATCTTCATCAGCAGGAACCGGGCAGGCAATGAGGAGGTTACCCAGTCGGATGCCGCCTGTGTGGATCTGCCCATGGCAGTGCTGGTCAATGCCAATACCTACTCTGCCGCTGAGTTCTTTGCTGCCGAGCTCCAGGAGCAGGGAGTGGCGGTCATTGTGGGCGAGCCCACCAGCGGGAAGGGCTATTCTCAGCAGACCTTCGCCCTGCCCCACGGCGGCGCTATGGCAATTTCCACCGGGGCCTATTTTACCGGCAGCGGTACGTCGCTGATCGGGACCGGTTTGACTCTGGATCGGGAGGTCTATCTCACCGATGAGGGAGATGCCCAGCTGGAGGCGGCTCTGGACCTGCTGGAGCAAAACTAACAGGAAACGGGCCTTCCGCAACATGATGTTGCGGAAGGCCCGTTTTAAAATGGCGCTTAGGTGTGATCTTTGTCCCGCAGGTCCCGGAAGAGCAGAGAAATACACCAGATAGCCGCCAGACCAACCAGGGTAAAGATCACGCGGCTGAAGGTGCTGGACTGTCCTCCGAAGAGAAAGCCTACCAGGTCAAACTGAAAAATGCCGATGCTGCCCCAGTTGAGTCCGCCGATAATGGCAAGGACCAGGGCGATCTTGTCCAGGAACATAGGATATGCTGCCTCCTCCAAATTGAGATACCGCTGTTAGCATATCCTGTTTTGTGTGCAATATTCAAAAAATTTAAATGCCGCCATTTAGCTGCCTAAGAGCTTGCCCAGCCAGCTGCGTTTCAGCTTTACCGCCTTGTGGGGGCACAACTCATGACAGCAGTAGCAGCGGATACAGGAGCGCGGGTGGATCTTGGCTGTGCCGTCGGGGCCGGTCATGGTGATGGCTTTGCCGGGACAGGCGTTTTTGCAGATGGCGCACCCCACGCACACCTTGGACTGTACCCTGGGGGTCTGGGACAGCAGGCTCTTACACAGCCGCCCGGCGGCGCCGGTGAGGGGCCCCAGAAACTCCATCAGATTGCTCCGCACGTTGGCAGGAAATTTATAGTCCGGGATGCGCAAGTCATCCAGACGGGCGCCGATCAGCTCCACATCCTCCCAACGGGTGGGAGACAGCCCCCGGGCCTCCGCTGCCAGCAAAACGGGGTTGCTGTTTCGGGGCAGCCCCATGATCTCCCCGGCGATCACATCCAGAGCCAGAGGATTATCTGAGAGCAGAAGCAGGCCTACCTGTCTGGGCGTACCGGAGGAGCCGGGACCTTCCCCCTCCATGGCCAGAACGGCGTCCATGACGCTGAGGCGGGGCTTCATAAAGCCAATGAGATCCAACAGCACCTGGGCAAACTGGGCCTGATCCGGGTGAGAGCCATGGAACCCCACCTTGGTCAGGCCGGGGATGAGACCGAAGCTGTTTTTGACCGCGCCGGTCATGCCCATAAAGACATGGGTCTTCATTTTGCACAGATCAAAGATGCCGTCACAGTCCAGAGCGGGGGAGATGATTTCGGCCTGCCGGAGCACCTTTCCCTCCGGCAGCTCTACTAAACAGGCGGAGGGGTCCATGCAGACCTCGCCCCCGGACTCCTGAGCGGCCTGGGCCGCGCCGGTCTTTTCGTACAGATTGCGGAGTACCGATTCCTTTTGAAGCGCGCCGCCGGGACTGTCGGCGATGACGGCAGTGCCCCCGGCCTCCCGGATCAGCTTGGCAATAGCGCCGATCACCGCCGGGTGGGTACAAACCGCCGCCTCCGGCGGGACGGGGCGGAGCAGATTGGCCTTCAGTAGGATACGATCCCCCGGCTGGACAAACCGGGAAATTCCGCCCATCCGCTCCACCGTTTTCCGCAGTGCAGTCTCCGCTTTGGCGTAATCGGTGCAGGAGACGACGTAAACCTGGTTTCCCATCACGCCAGAGACTTGGGCCCGAAGCCGTGGGGGAGCAGCTCATGGAGGGGCAGGCGAACGAAGTCCCGGTCGGAGCGGCCCACCAGAACCGTCAGGTCGGGAGCAAATTCGTAGAGCATCTGACGGCAGGCACCGCAGGGCCAGCAGTAGTCGGCAGAGTTGCCCACCACAGCCAACCGGACAAAGTCATCCCGGTGGCCCTCGCTCACCGCCTTGACCAGAGCGGTGCGCTCGGCGCAGATGGTGGAGCCGTAGGCAGCGTTTTCCACATTACAGCCGGTGAATACCGTCCCGTCGGCGCACAGCAGGGCGGCGCCCACAGGAAAATGAGAGTAGGGGACATAGGAGCGTTCCAGCATGGTAAAGGCCAGATCCACCAGTTCCCGGTCGGTCATAGCAATCCCTCCTGACAAATAAAAAGGTGGTAAAATGAGATTGGGCTCTCATTTTACCACCTTTTTTCAGGTGTGACAACTCCCATTCATACCTTTCCGGGGAAGGGGACCCGGTGGACCAGCAGAATGGAGACTCCGCCGGTGACCGCTCCGGTGACCAGAGAGCACAGCAGCAGGGGGGGCAGATAAACCAGAGGAGCGGGAGTGCCCAACACGACCATAGCAGCCAGGATCTGTCCGGTATTGTGAGCGGCAGCGCCGGCAATGGACACCCCGAACAGGGACAGGCCTGGCAGCCGCAGCAGCAGGGCCATGACGCCAAGAGCCAGCAGGCCACCGGTGAGGGAGAAGGCCAATGCCATCAGGTTGCCTCCCAGCAGGGAACCCAGCAGACAGCGGGCGATGAGAATCAGCAGAGCCTCCCGGCCGGACAGACGGCACAGGGCGTACACGGTGACCAGATTGGCCAGGCCAAGCCGCAGGCCGGGAAGGGGGAAAAGAATGGTCAGTGGGACCAGGCCCTCCGCCACGGAGAGAGCCAGGGCCAGGGCCGTGAGGACTGCCGAACGGGTGAGCCGTCGGAGGGAAACAGACACAGGCGAACCTCCTTCCAGGAAAAAAGAAACGCAGGTGGGGAACTTTTCAGCCTGTTACCGCGTCAAAGGGTTCAGGCTCCGTACCGGACAGAGAGATGACCAGCCGGTTGGGCAGACAGATGATCTGCTGCCCCGGGCGGCTGATCCAGCCGGTACGCACACAGTCCTGACTGGGACAGTCGCTGTGTTCAATACAGATGCGCCCCTGTTCCGCCCGGATGGTGAGGGGGTAGGCTGCCCCTTCCACATCCAGCGTAACCGGCTGGGACAGCTGATCCAGGCGATACTGGGCCACTGTCTCGCCATCCAGGGTGATGACGGCGGTGACGGCGCTGCCCTCTGCAGGGCGCAGCAGGAATACCAGAAGTACCGCGAAAGCCACTACAGCCAGTACGACCAGACCGTCCCACAGGGTGGGACGGCGGCGATCAGCGGCGGGCGATCTCATAGGTATACCCCCGATCCTCACCGGCGGGGCGGTAGCCCGCCTCCAGACCTTCGGTGACGATTACCCTGTTGTCCTGCGTACACAGCACCAGCTCAAAATCATCCCTGCTGCGCCAGAAGTCCAGCGCCTCCTCCGGACCGGCTACAAACAGGGTGGTGGAGAGAGCGTCGGCCAGCATATGGTCGGAGGAAATCACCGTCACGGACAAAAGACCGCTGTCGGCGGGATAGCCGGTTTTGGGATCGATGATGTGGTGATAGGTCTGACCGTTTTCCTCAAAATAGCGCTCATACCCGCCGGAGGTGGAGGCGGTTTGATCTTCCAGAGAGAGGACGCACAGAGCCTCCGAGGTGTTTTGCGGGTCTTTGACCGCCACCTGCCAGGCGGAACCATCCAGCTTACTGCCGATGGCGGTGACGTTGCCGCCCAGATCCAGCAGAGCGGAAGTAACGCCATACTCTCGCAGCACGGCGTCCGCCCGGCCGGCGGCAAAGCCCTTAGCCACCGCGCCCAGGTCCACTTCCATGCCTGCCTGCTCAAGTCGGGCAGAGGAGGAGGCCTCATCCACAATGAGGGCTTCGCTGTTCACCAGAGACATAGCGTCGGCCAAAGCCTCAGCTGAAGGAACGTGGCGCTCCTCCTTGGTAAAGCCCCAGGCGTCCATCACAGGCGCGATGGTGATATCAAAGCAGCCGGGCAGCAGCTGAGAAACTGATTTGGCAAAGGACAGCAGATCTGCCACCTCGGCATCCAAAGAGATCAGGGTGCCGTCTCCGGCATGGCTGTTGAGAAGAGAGATCTGGCTGTCCGGATTGGTGCGGGAAAGCAGCTTGTCCAGACGTTCGACCTCCTGCCGGGCGGCCTGGATGGCATCTTCGCCGCCTTCGTTATATACACGGATGGACATGACGGTGTCCATGGAAAAGAACTGGACCTGTGCAGGTTCCGCATCGGCAGAGGGGGCGGTGCAGCCAGCCAGGAAAAGCAGGCAGCAAAGGAAAGGAAGAAAACGCTTCATGATTGACTCCATTCTGCATGGTGCCGCTCCGCCAAAGACCGATGGCGCCGCGGTTTCGGAATTTTTTGCAGACCTTATTCTAGCATAGTTTTTCACGATTGAAAAGAGAAAAGGGATTCTTGACTTGCAATATGCGGCAGATTCTGATAAACTATATGGGATTGATGATTCAGGGTTGTTCGCCATATCTGCCGAACACTTTGCCACAGGAGATGGATACATGAATAAGAAAGAACAACAGAAAGCCCAGCGCGCACGGGAAGAAGACATCGTTCTGACTAAGGTCCTCTGGTGGATTCTGGGCGCTGTGGTGCTGGAGGCTCTGCTCCTTCTGCTGAACAAGGTATATGTAAACTTTACCACTGAACAGGTCTATATTGCGGTAGCCCTTCAGGGAATGTTCAATGTATTGTCCATTGTACTGCCGATCTGCTTCGTGGTTTTGCTGATTTGGACCCTGGTATTCTGGCGTGCAGGCCGTTCTCTTTGTCTGCCGGGGGTCCTGACCGGGATTTCTCTGGTGCTGGCCGTGTGTGCGGTGGTCATTCATTACTTCTATGACAAGGGCATCAATTTCCTGTACATCGCGGTGCCTGCGGTGGCCGTGCTGGCGCTGATTTACTATCTCTATCAGCGGGAATTTTTCTTTGCTGCGGTACTCGGTGCTTTGGGTCTGCTGGGCGTTAAGGTTGCTGCTCAGGCTGCCAGCAGTCCTCTGGTGGGATATGGCTATCTGGCTGTACTGGCCGTGATCGTTGTGGTTGCCGCCGTGTGCTTCCGGATGCTCCAGGCTCACAAGGGTGTGTGGAACATCAAAGGTAAGAGCAAGGAAATCCTGCCCAAGAACGCGAACTACGCCATGCTCTATGTGACCTGTGCCCTGGTCGCCGTGGTGGTAATCGCTGCGTGTGTGCTGGGAGCCCTGGCACTGCTGTACGGCGTATTGGTAGCCTGGCTGCTGATCTTGGCGGTCTACTACACCGTGCGTCTCATGTAATTGCGTGAAAGAATAAAAAAGCCCGGTTCGGCAAACGCCGAACCGGGCTTTCTCTTACAGAAGAGCCAGACCGTTGATGACCAGCTTGAACTGGAGACTCAGGTGCTCGGCCGCTCGGCGGCACAGGAGCATCCGCTCTAAAAAGATCTCAAAGTAGTCCATAACGGCACAGAACTCTGTATTGATGGTCAGAGTCAGGGTAATGGTACCGGCATCCTTGTCCAGCGAAAGATCGGAACGCTCGGCGGCGTAGTTGACCCGATCATGGATGTCAAAGCTTTGGTGCTCCTTGTTGCGGACCCGGCTGCGGCGCACGTCTGTCTTGTCGGCAAGGATCAGGGCGGCGGCCACAGGATTGACCGGGAAGGCGGTAGAGTCGTCGTGATGGCCGATGGCGGTGATGACAGCGGCTACATCTGCCGGTTCCATTCCCATCTTATCCAAAATACGAAAGGCCATAACCGCGCCGGTTTGGGCGTGATCGTGGCGGTTGACCACGTTGCCGATGTCGTGCATAAAACCAGCAATGCGGGCCAGTTCCTGCTGATGAGCATCATAACCAAGCTGTACCAGAATGTCAGCAGCGACCTCAGCGCAGCGTGTCACATGGGCAAAGCTGTGTTCTGTAAAACCCAGTGCCGACAGCGAATGGTCAGCCTGTGTGATATAGGTGCGGATCTCTTCCGCTTGGCGTACCATCTGATAACTGATTTTCATACCGGGATTTCCTCCTCTGCCAGATAGCCTGCTCTCTCATCATAACCAAGGAAGGCCTGTTTTGCAAGTTGGAGAAAAATTTTTCTGGACTGTGCAAAAAAGCGTTGACAAATAGCAAATGGTATGCTACTATATTCTGGCTGACGTACTTAACAACAGTCAGCGCCCATGCGGGTGTAGTTCAATGGTAGAATCCCAGCCTTCCAAGCTGGTCGCGTGGGTTCGATTCCCATCACCCGCTCCATACGCGCCTGTAGCTCAGGTGGATAGAGCAACTGCCTTCTAAGCAGTGGGTCAGGGGTTCGAGTCCCTTCAGGCGTGCCATTTTCCCGTTTGGTTTTTCCATATGGTGGGTGTAGTTCAGTTGGTAGAGCATCGGATTGTGGTTCCGAGTGTCGCGGGTTCGAGTCCCGTCACCCACCCCATAAACGCATGGCGGAAGGGCCGGAGCGTCCGCTCCGGCCCCTTTGCTATTGACCAGCCATGTTGGGGTGTAGCCAAGTGGTAAGGCACGGGACTTTGACTCCCGCATTCGCTGGTTCGAGCCCAGCCATCCCAGCCATATGACTCGTTAGCTCAGTCGGCAGAGCAACTGCCTTTTAAGCAGTGGGTCCGGGGTTCGAATCCCCGACGGGTCACCAAAAAGAAAACCCTGTAGCTTCAACGGCTACAGGGTTTTTTCTTACTCTTGCAATAGAAAGCGCGATTCCGGTTTGGCGTTTTCAGTTCCTGCTTCCGTAATGAAAAACCGGGTTCAAGTGCAGAAATTGCACACGGCGTTACACACGGGTTTACCTAGATCTCAGCGATCATTTTCATAATTGTCACCCCTTAATATAACGGTAAAGTTTTTCCAGGTCGGTGCGGTCAACGGTCATGTCTCCAATGAGCGGAATACTGATAGTTTGCTTTTCTCCGTTGGAAAACTGCGGAGCAAGAGCCTGGTATAGCTTGTCGATATCCACGTTGCCCTCGGCGTCGATCATGTCCAGAACGGCGACCGCAGGATGCTCCCGGTACTTCTCCATCAGGCCAACCACGTTGTTGGCGGCCAGCGCCGTGTAGATGCCCAGGCCCAGCTTTTTAATGCCGGTCAGATGGGGGAGAACGTCAGTATCAATGTATTTAACAAGGCCGGTTTTGACCTGCTGCAT